>URAQ01000082.1 GCA_900545875.1 uncultured Collinsella sp. | reverse complement strand
CCCTGCCCATCACCCATCCCTTCCGGGAGGATTCCCGCGGTGTGGGGATAGCGGACATGGCCTATGCCCTGCGCAACGGCCGCAGTTTCATGGCGAACGAATACGGGATTACTATGACCTGCGTTCCCGATTGGGATAGCGTTCGCGCGTCGAAAACGGTGGCCGCCGTGCTTTTGGGCGAGCTCTCGATTGGTACGCCCCGCGAGGCGGGAACGAGTATAGCGGCTGAGCTTTTGGACTGTCCACTCGTAATGGTTCCCGGCGCGCACAACGGCCTGCGCGATCGCCCGGCAGCGGCTGCTCAGACTGTCCGTGGTATCCTGGGGCTCTAACACCCGCAATAGCCAAAACAGCCTTCACCCGCAAACGTTTCGGCAGTGTTAACAAATGTGCTCAAAACCTCACGTCTGCGGCTTCAATCGCACCGTCTGCCAACTCATAAAACTGTAACAGCATTCACGTGCTTACCTGCATCGGCAAGGTGTTACCCTTGTAACATTTGGAACCCACCGCTACCATGCGAAACTATCGAAAGGGCCCCATATGCTCAATAATCACGAGGCCAATCTAACCGACGAGGAGGCTGCCGCCGAGGTCGCCCGCGTCGCGCAGACCTACCCCGTGGTGCGTTTGCTGTCGGCCGACCAGATTAAGAGCGAGCCTAACTGCTTGCTCGCCGGCGATCGCTGCCCTTGTCTGCGTCAGTCGAGTCTTGAGGCCTTGGCAGATTCGGGTGAGGTGTCGGAGCAACTGCTCAACGATGGTGTTGAGTACCGCGCCCGTCTGCGCCCTCTAAAGGTCGAGGGCGAGCCTCATGTCTTGCTGATGGTGCGTCCGATCGATGGGCAAGAGGCTGCAGAAGAGGACCTTGTCTACACCGACGTGCTGACGAGTGTGCGCAATCGTCGATATTACGAGGAAAAGCTCCGTAGCGCCCGCATGAATGCCGGCGTTGCGATGATCGACCTTGATGATTTTAGGGTCTTCAACGATACGTGTGGCCGTCATGCCGGCGACCTTGCACTCGGTGCTGTGGCGACAGCCATACGCAGCGGAATTCGTTCGACTGACGAGCTTGTGCGCTATGGCTGCGACAAGTTTGTGGTCGTCATGCCCGATATTCCCTCCGATGACTTCGCCCGTCGCTTGCATCAGGTATCCGAAGCCGTTCATTCCACGATTATTCCGGGCCATGAGTACGTGAGCTTGACGGCATGTGTTGGTGGCGTTCGCATTCATGGCGAGACGGTCGATGAGGGCGTTGGCCGCGCTGTCCAGTTATTGAGCCGCGCTAAGGCAAAAGCCGGTACGGTCGTGACCGATGCCGATTCCATCGAGGCCTTCCAAAGCGAAAAGCCTTTGGTGCTTATTGTCGATGACTCCGAGATGAACCGAGCCATTCTCAGCGAGATGCTCAAGGACGAGTATTGCATCCTCGAGGCCGACCACGGTCGTGCGGCGCTCGACATGGTCGACCGCTATGGCGATGAGTTGTCGCTCGTGCTGCTGGATATTGTCATGCCGGGCGTAAGCGGCTTTGAGGTGCTGGCCGATCTGTCGCGCCGATCGGTTAGTGACAATCTGCCCGTCATCATGATTTCGAGCGAAGATTCCGGTGATATGGTTCTGCGCGCGTACGAGCTGGGCGCCTCGGACTATATCAACCGCCCGTTTGACTCCCGTGTCGTGCGCCGCCGTGTAAGCAACACCATCCGCCTATACGCCAAACAGCGCCGCCTGACGAACCTGCTGTCCCAGCAGTACAACGAGCGCGTCAAGAACAGTCGCATGCTCATCGACATCATGGCCGGCGTCATGGAGCTTCGCAACGGCGAGAGCGGCAGGCACGTTACGAACATCGAGAAGCTGACCGAGCTGCTGCTTGGCTGTCTGGTCCGGCGTAGCGACACGATCTCCCTCGACAATGAGGAACGCTCCACGATCGCCCTGGCTTCGGCGCTGCACGATATCGGCAAGATGTCGATTGACGATGCGATTCTCAACAAGCCCGGACGCCTTACGCCCGAGGAGTTCGAGATTATGAAGACGCATACCACGATCGGCGCCGACATGCTGCTTGAGCTGGGCCGCCATCACGTCGGTAATGCGCTTATGGAATATGCGTACCAGATCGCGCGTTGGCACCACGAGCGCTGGGACGGCAAGGGTTATCCCGATGGCCTTAAGGGCGACGAAATTCCCATTGCCGCACAGGTGGTTTCGGTGGCCGACGTGTACGATGCCCTGACGAGCGTGCGCGTGTACAAGGACGCTATCCCGCACGAGGAAGCGATCAAGATGGTTCTGGACGGTAAGTGCGGCACCTTTAACCCGTTGCTGCTCGACTGTTTGCTCGAGGTGCAAGACCAAATTGCCGAGACATTGGCACGCCCCGCCGATGTCGTCGCGTTTCCTACGATTTAGTTTGACCAAAGGAGTTTTTAATCCATGATTTCCATGCGTGAGGCGTATGAGAAGATCGGCGCTAATTATGATGACGCGTGCGCTCGGCTGATGGGCGGGGAAATGCTTGCCCGCTTTGCCCTCAAGTTTTTGGATGACGAGAGCATGGACAAGCTGGAGGCCGCCATGGCGGCAGGAGACGCCGAAGGTGCGTTTATGGCAGCGCACACGCTCAAGGGCGTGAGCCAGAACCTGGGATTCGATAATCTGTACGAGCCGGCGGTCGTGGTGACCGAGGCGCTGCGCGGCGCCGATGCCGTTGACGGCGCTCGCGAGGGAATGCATGCGTTGCAGCAGCAATATGCGGCGACGATGTCGGCCCTGCGCGAGGCGGCCGAATAAGAGCTTGCGAGCCTTGATGACTATGAGAGTGGATAATCTCCCGTTTTAGGCCCGGTGGTGGCCTCGAAGTGGGAGATTATCCACTCTCGTTCGATACGTGTCCAAAAATCCACTCTCACCCCTTCTGATTAGTGAATGGGCTATGCGCACTGGCGGGGCTTTCCGCATGCAATCAATATCGTTGTTCGATAAACTGTTCGAATAACGATAGAGTCGATGAGGGTGAGTGTATGTCTAACAGCGTTCAGCGTATGGCCAAAGCGGGCGAAAATATCAGGAAGCTTGGCTTTTGCATGGCAGCCGTTTTTGCAGGGATGCTCGTCGCTTTTGCCGCGTTGGTTGTTTACGTGATCTGGTATGCGGTTGCAAACGTTGCTTCTGTCGATTCTTTCGGCGTCGTGACGCTTCTCGATGGCGGGTGCATCGTTATCCCAAGCGGACTGTGCCTGGCACTCGTCGTGGGTATTTCGCTTGTCGTTCTGTGTGGGATCAGCCGTAACATCTCGCGAGGCGTCTCGCCCTTTACCAAGACGCATGTGCGGCTTATCCGTGTTCTTGCGCTTGCCTTTGCTGTTAACGCCGCGGTTTCGCTTATTGGTGCCTACGGATCGGTCAATCTTACCATTGGTGGGCTGGAGCTTTACGTCGTGCCTCATTCCTTCGTTATTGAGATTTGCCAAGGCGTTGCCTTTGATGCGGGGTCGCTTATCGGCGCGGCTGTCTGTCTGTGTATCTCGGTGATCTGGAGTTATGCCTCGCTGCTCCAAGAGCAGTCTGACGAGCTTGTGTAGGAGGAAGCATGAGCTATCTCATCATCGAGCTTGAGACGCAGCTGCTTAAGACCGGAAAGACCAGTGCTGATCTGATTCGTGCCACGGGGCATACTCCGGCTAATATTTCTAAGCTAAGAAACGGAAAAATTAAAGCTATTCGCCTTAAGACGCTTCTCGATATTTGCGATGAACTTGACTGTCAACCGGGAGATATTATTCGGCGGGTGAGTGAGAAAGAGCTTGAGGAGCTTATTGTTGAGCGTGCAAAAAATGTCGTGAGACAGATACGGAATGGTGGAGGCAATGAGGCGTCGCTTCCGACATCAGTCTTTGCTGTAGATTTGAGCGACGAGTAGCATATAGCGAGCAGCTAAAACGAGATATTGGTGTGATGGGGCCCGTGTCTAGCGCGGGCCCCATCTCTTTAAATTATCTTGACAAATATAAGTTATCGATAAACAATAACACAAAGTAAAAGCGATAATAGAAAGGAGGAACGATATGAGCTGGATTGTCAAACCGAGTTATGTGGACCCCGGTGGTGGGTGCAACGGTTACTGCAAGACATTCTGTGGAGCACGCACTTGCGTCAATAACTGCAGCAAAAACTTCTGTTTAGTTAATCTCTAGCAGTTGCGGCTGCTGCCAGGCGACAGTCTGGCAGCAGCGGTTTTGCTATCAAGCAGAACGGGAGGCCAATGAGTGCATCAGCGATAAAGCTATCAAAGGTGTCAAAGCGCTACGGGAAACGGCGCGTTTTGCATGACGTTTCCTTCGAGGTGCATCAGTCTGAGCTCTGTGCCCTTGTCGGTGCAAACGGTGCGGGCAAAAGCACGCTTATTAAAATCGTCTTGGGCCTCTGCGAGCCATCGTCGGGGAGCGTGGAGCTCTTTGGAGGCAAATCAAAAAGAGAGCTTGGCTTGATGCGGACGCGTGTCGGCTATGTGCCAGATTCCAGCGGAGCATACCAATCCCTCAGTGCGGTTGAGAATCTCCAAATCCGATGTTTGGAATGGGGGCTTGATGCGAATCGTGAGATTCCTCGCGTTTTGAGCCTAGTCGGGCTGGACGTCGAAGAGAAAAAGAGCGTGAGCAGTTTTTCTCTGGGAATGAAACGGCGGCTGGATATAGCTACGGCTTTGTTGGGTGACACTGATCTGCTTATTTTTGATGAGCCAGCAAACGGGTTGGACCCGCTGGGCATCGAGAGTATATGGGCCCTTATCGGTCGATTGAATCGAGAACAGGGTAAGACCATGCTCATCTCTAGCCATGATTTGGATGAGTTGGCATCGGTTGCAACAAGCTGCCTGTTTCTTCATGACGGCGAACTGCTGAAAAAGGAATCGATGGACGTCATAAGGGATGAGGCGTCGTCCCTAAAAGAGTATTACAGGCGCTTGATGAAGGCGGTCTCGCTATGAAGCGGGCGATCCATCCCGTAAAGGCAGATATGATGCGTTTGCACAGGATGTTTCCGGCGAAGTTTGGTCTTGCGCTTATGCTGGCGTTCGGCCTTCTCTTCGGCATCTTTCTAAAAAACGGAACAACGTTGCTCGCCTTTGGCAATAGCGTTTTTGGGGAGGATATTGGCTTCTGCTGGAATGTAATTGATCCTTCTGCACCCGATGAGTCCCTTGTGCGCAGTGCTTTTGCCGGCACCTCTCTGTTCGTTCCGCTCATCGTTTGCCTGGCGATTTTACAGGAGCGCGGCTATGAAGAGGGATACCGAATTTCTTCAGCAAGAGGTCTTACCCGCTTTAATGGGGTCCTAGCACATGTGTTTTCGTCTGCTTTAATAATTGGCGCAGCATATAGTGCGCTTTGCCTTCTTCTTTTTGCAATAGCCATAATACGTGGTGGGCAAAGCTGTGCGCACGACATGCTGGCTGCATTTTTGCCTGCGATGATAATCAACGCCGTATTGGTGATATCGGTTGCGTTGGAGACGGTGACCATCTATCGGATTACAAGCAGCGCCGTATTTAGCGGGGCTGTGGCAATAATCGGATTTGTCATGAGCTTGACGCTCTACGGAACTTACCTTCAGACGCCCATACCATCCTTGCGATGGATCTTCCTCCTTCCAGGGCCGTACCTTGGAGTCGGATGTGCCCTTGGGTATAGCGATATGGGTCAGCTGATACTTCTGGAATATGGCGTGGCAGCCAGCTGTCTATCGGTATTGATTTACGCTCTCGTGAGCTTTCGCGCTGGGGGTGTGCTCAATGGCTCGTCAGATTAAAAGACTTCTCCAGTCAGAATTGAAGCATGTGAGCAAATGGGTGTACGCCTTAATCTTGGTAATTTATGCGTGCATGGTGGCATTGCAGCTTAATTCTTTCCCGATGTGGTTCTGTAGCCTCCGTGAGAACAGTTTCTTGGGCTTTTTCCCAGACCCGACGCTTCGGCTATCGGCAGAGGATGTCCTTCTATTTGGTAATGCAGAGGTCTTTCGCGGTCTGCTGTTCAACGTAGCCCCGTTGGCTCATGCATTGTTCTTTCCGTTCATCGCGGCTTGCATTGTGCCGCGCTTTGTCAGTTCGGGCTTTATTGAGGAACCGTGGGGGTTGTCGGCGGCTCGGGGAGGGAAGCGGGTGTGCGCTACTGTTGCGCGGGCGATACTGTCATCCCTCGCCCTTTTGGTCGCGTTTATCCTGTCGAGTGTCGTTTTGTACTGTCTTAACTGCGCAATCGTTCTGGATGCTCAGCAGTATTTCAACCTGCATGTATTTTGCTATCGACTTGTTCTTGCTGCCGCTGCCTGCCTTGCATACGTGGTCTCTTGCGTGATCGCTGTTTCCTATTTTGGGTCCGGCTTCGGTCCGATTGGCATGCTGTTGCTTGTCAACGTTGTAGCGATCTACATACAGATCGGGGCCAATTCCATGCTTCCGCTTCCAGCCTCGATGCTCATGTGGATTTGTGGCGTGACCCCGTTGGGGAATAGTCAAGGCATTTCGATTCTAATTGACTGCCTAATAAACGTAGCAAGCGTTTTTGCCATTTGCTTTACCGTCGACCGATTGCGGTCGAGATTTCTTTGATTGCTTGTGAGGGATAAACATATGAGACCGTCTCAATACAACCTGATTGAAACCCGTGGCGAAAGGACGCTGGTGATGAATGCGAAGACCGGTGCGATCCTTTCGTTAGATAAGCAGCATGCAGAAAGAATGTGCCGCATGGTATCGGGAAGCGAATGGGAGCCAGATGAATTGCGCGAAGCGTTGCTTCAAGGAGGAATGCTGTTAGAAGATGATCGTGACGAAAAGGAGGAAATGAAGGCGATAGGCCGTCTTGTTCGGTTTTCTGATCGCTCTCTCGGCATGACGATAGCCCCGACATTGGAGTGCAACTTCTGTTGCCCATACTGTTATGAAAAAGGGCAACGCAAAACGACAATGACTCCGGAGGTCGAAGACCGACTTGTTTCATTTGTGAAAGAGCGTTCACGGGGACTGAGCGAGTTTGACATCAGTTGGTATGGTGGAGAGCCGCTGCTACAAGTCGATAGAATTCAGCGACTCACAGAGCGTATAAAGGGGGTTGTTAGCGTCGGAATAATTTAGCCAAATATAGTCGGCCGAGATTGACCAATCCCGGCCGACCCATTTTAGCC
>URAQ01000081.1 GCA_900545875.1 uncultured Collinsella sp. | reverse complement strand
ACGTCGTGAGCGATCTGGTCGACGCGGTCGTCGTCGTTACCGTACTTGGGGAACTCGCCCTCGGTCTCGAAGTCGACGATGATGCCATTCTCGTCACGGACGGGGTGGACCTTGGCGTACTTGATGGCGGACAGGGAGTCAGCCACGACGGAAAGGCCAGCGATGCCCGTAGCGAACCAGCGGTGCACGTGCTTGTCGTGCAGAGCCATCTGGATGCGCTCGTAGCAATACTTGTCGTGCATGTAGTGAATGATGTTCAGCGAGTTGACGTACACGCCAGCGAGCCACTTCATCATGTCGTTGTACTTGGCCACAACGTCGTCGTAATCGAGCGTATCGCCCTCGACGGCGCGGTACTTGGGGCCGACCTGCTTCTTGGAGACCTCGTCAACACCGCCGTTGAGTGCGTACAGCAGGCACTTGGCCAGGTTGGCGCGAGCGCCGAAGAACTGCATCTCCTTGCCAATGCGCATGGAGGACACGCAGCAGGCAATGCCGTAGTCGTCGCCGTGATAGACGCGCATGAGGTCGTCGTTCTCGTACTGGATCGAGGAGCTGGCGACAGAAGTCTTGGCGCAGAACTTCTTGAAGTTCTCGGGCAGACGGGTCGACCACAGAACGGTCATGTTGGGCTCGGGGCTGGTGCCCATGTTCTCGAGCGTGTGCAGGTAGCGGTAGCTCATCTTGGTAACGAGCGTACGGCCGTCAACACCCATGCCGCCGATGGACTCGGTGACCCACTGCGGATCGCCGGTGAACAGGGCCTGGTACTCGGGGGTACGGGCAAACTTGACCATGCGGAGCTTCATGATGAAGTGATCCACGAACTCCTGGATCTGCTCCTCGGTGAAGGTACCGTTGGCAAGGTCGCGCTCAGCGTAGATGTCGATGAACGTAGAGGTACGGCCGATGGACATAGCGGCGCCGTTCTGCTCCTTGACGGCAGCAAGGTAGGCAAAGTACATCCACTGGATGGCCTCCTGCGTGTTGGTAGCAGGGTTGGAAATATCGAAACCATAGGTCTCGGCCATCATCTTGAGCTCGCCGAGGGCGCGGATCTGCTCCTGCAGCTCCTCGCGGTCGCGGATGTTGTCGGCGGTCATGACCGTCGGGGTGGAAGCCTTCTGGGCCTCCTTGTCCTTGATCAGGTAGTCGACGCCGTACAGGGCAACACGACGGTAGTCGCCGATGATGCGGCCGCGGCCATAGCCATCGGGCAGACCGGTGATGATGTGGGCCGAGCGGCAAGCACGCATCTCGGGAGTGTAAACATCGAAGACGCCAGCGTTGTGGGTCTTACGCTCGAAGGTGTAGCGCTCGACAACGTTCTCGTCGACCTTATAGCCGTGCTGGCTGGCAGCCTGGCAAGCGATGCGGATACCACCGTTGACGTGCAGCGCGCGCTTGAGCGGCTTGTCAGTCTGGAGGCCGACGATAGTCTCCTTGTCGCGATGGGCGTTATCGATGTAGCCAGCGGGGTGGCTCACGATACCTGTGACGATCTTGGTGTCCATATCGAGGACACCACCCTGCTCGCGCTCCTTAAGCAGCAGGTCGAGAACCTCGCCCCACAGCTCCTTGGTACGCTCGGTCGGACCGACGAGGAACGACTCGTCGCCCTCGTACGGGGTGTAGTTCTTCTGGATGAAGTCTCGGACGTCAACCTCTCCCGTCCAGATGCCTTCCTTGAAGCCTTCCCATGCCTCCTGCATTGTGTAACCACGCTCCTAGTTACGTGTAATGCGGCGTTCTCTCACACCGCTGCTTATTGAATTCTTGAATTTTCGACTTGCACTACCGGCTTCTTCCGTTCTTCACCACACGTTGGTGCAGGAAAAACGTTTGTCCACCTTGGAACTACAACCCAAAACCCAAGATTTCACCCGTCTGAGAAGGATAACATAGCGACCCTCTCCATCTGGGCTGTTATATGTTTCTTTTTTTATATCATAAGGGCGTTTTTTACAAACCCGCAGGAAATGCGAGCGCGAACAACTACCGTTCACCGATTTGTATGTTATTTTTCCTTGCCTTTGTACGACGTTCGCTCTAGCTGTTATGCCAGCTTTAGCAGGGTAAAGTGCCTCTGAGTAGGCTTTGGGACATGCCTAACGATCTGCCCCAAACTTTACTGGCACCGACGGTGTACGGAGGTCGCCTAAGGGTAGTTTTCTAGGCATGTCCCAAAATCTACCGTATAGGGCGCGCGTGCAGGGGTATCATCTTCCACCGAAAATAGTTTCTAGTGTTAGGGGTTTTCGGTGGAAGATACCGATTTCCATGAGCTTGGGCGTCAGCTCTTAACTGAGTTTGGCAGCATGCATCAGCGAATTTCGCGCTTTGCGGACAAAGCTCTCGGCGGCGAAATGGCCGTCATGCGCGCCCTCATGCGCGCCGGCGGCTCGCTCACGCCGAGCGAACTCGCCGATCGTGCCTGGGTCTCGAGCGCCCGCATCGCCAATATCCTGCGCGCCCTCGAGGCCAAGGGCTGGGTCGAGCGCGAGCACTCAAAGACCGACCGTCGTCGCGTACATGTCACGGTGACCGACAAAGGATTCCAGGTTATCGAAATCAAACGTCGGGAATTCGAGGACCGCACCGCGGGCTTCCTCGAGCAGCTTGGCGAAACAGATACCCAAGAGATGGTGCGCCTTCTGAGACGTGCCAACGAAATTATCGACCGCAATCAAGAAAGGAGAGATGCCGAGTGAGGATTCTCAAGCTCTTTAAAAAGCATGTCCTGGCACTGCTCGCTGCTATCGTACTTATCGTAATCAGCTGCAACGCCGATCTGGCACTGCCCACCTACATGAGCGACATCGTCGACGTGGGCGTGCAGCAAGGCGGCATCGCCTCGCCCGTGCCCGACACCATTCGCGCCGAATCGCTCGACGACCTCGAGCTCTTTATGAGCACCAAGGACGCCAAGGCTGTGGAGGCCGTGTTTAGCAAGGCGGACAATAACGGCATTCGAACGTACAAGGGCACTGAGGAGGAGCGCTCCGACGGCGGCAAGATTGCCGACATCATGAGCCTGCCCGAGACTGTCGTCCTTTCGTTCAACCAGGGCATCGATGCCAACTCCATGGGCGACATGACCGGCGCATCTACCGAGGCAAGCGATGGCGGCGCCGCTCAGGCCATGCCCACCCCCGAGCAGATGGCGGCAATGACGCCCGAGCAGCTCGCCGAGATGCAGCAGAAGGCCGCAGCGGCGCAGAATATGCAAAAGCAGATTGATGCCGACGGCGGTAAGATCACCATGAAGGGGCTGCGTCTAGGCGTTGAAGGCGGCCTAATCGACCAGGGCAAGCTCGTGGAGGGCGCCAACGATATGGCGGACAAAATGGGCTCCATGTCGGGTTCCATCGTGACCCAACGCGCCGTGAGCTATGTGCAAGACGAGTACAAGGCGCAGGGCATCGACCCCGCCGACGTGCAGAACGCCTACCTGGGCCGCATGGCGACCACGATGTTTGGGCTGTGCCTGGTGTCGCTCGTCGCCACCATTCTGACCGGTGCCGTGGCGTCGCGCACCGCCTGCTCCATCGCCCGCGACCTGCGCCGCGAGACCTTCAACAAGGTTATGCACTTCTCGCCGGCCGAGGTGGGCAAGTTTAGCCAGGCCTCGCTCATCACCCGCTGCACCAACGATATTCAGCAGATCCAGATGGCCGCAACCCTGTTTATCCGCATGTGCCTGATGGCTCCCGTCATGGGCATCGTCGCCGTCATGCGCGTCCTGGCCAACCACACCGGCCTGGAGTGGACCATCGCCGTGGCCATCATCGCGGTCTCGGCCGTCGTCGGCGTGCTTATGGGCCTCACCATGCCCAAGTTCAAAAAGATGCAGAGCTTTGTGGACCGTGTGAACCTTACCGCCCGCGAGCTGCTCGACGGCCTTATGCCTATCCGTTCGTTCAACCGCGAAGAGCATGAGCTCGAGCGTTTTGACAAGGCTTCGCTCGACCTGATGACCACACAGCTCTACACCAACCGCGCCATGAGCTTTATGATGCCGCTCATGATGCTCGTCATGAACTGCATCACCGTGCTTATCGTCTGGTTTGGCGCGCAGGGCGTGTCCGACGGCGTGATGCAGGTCGGCAACATGATGGCGTTTATCTCCTACACCATGCAGATCGTCATGGCGTTTATGATCCTCACCATGGTTTCGGTCATCCTGCCCCGTGCCGAGGTCGCAGC
Organism: uncultured Collinsella sp.; assembly: GCA_900545875.1. Classification (GTDB taxonomy): domain Bacteria; phylum Actinomycetota; class Coriobacteriia; order Coriobacteriales; family Coriobacteriaceae; genus Collinsella. Next base: position 2,996 of record URAQ01000081.1, on the reverse strand, counting down.
CGAGCGCGTGGAAGAGGTCATCACCTGCCCCACGAGCATCAACGACCCTGTCTCACCCAAATTGCCTGCTGCCAGCGCGCCGCGCGGTGAGCTCACCTTCCGTGACGTGAGCTTCCAGTATCCCGATGCCCGCGCCGACGTCATTAGCGGCGTAAACTTCACCACGCACGCCGGCCAGATGCTCGGCATTATTGGCTCAACGGGTTCGGGCAAGTCCACGCTTGTACAGTTGATTCCGCGCCTGTACGACGTCACGGGCGGCAGCATTTCGCTCGACGGCATCGACGTGCGCGACATGACCCTCTCTGAGCTGCGCCGCCGCATCGGTTATATTCCGCAGCAGGGTCGTCTGTTCTCGGGTACCGTCGAGAGCAACCTCAAGTTTGCCGGCGACATGGTGAGTGACGAGGATATGCGCCAGGCAGCACGCGTCGCCCAGGCGGAGGACTTTATCGCCGAGCGCGAGGGCGGCTACGACTCCCCCATCAGCCAGGGCGGCTCCAATGTTTCGGGTGGTCAGCGCCAGCGTCTGGCCATCGCCCGCGCGTTGGCCAAAAAGCCCGAGGTCGTGGTGTTCGATGACTCGTTTAGTGCCCTCGACTACAAGACCGACGCGCGCCTACGCGAGGAGCTGGCCAAAAACGTTACCGACGCCGCGCTCGTGGTCGTGGCCCAGCGCATCGCGACCATCATGCACGCCGACCAGATCATCGTGCTCGACGACGGCCACGTAGTGGGCACCGGCACGCACGAGGAGCTGCTGCGCAGCTGCCCGGCGTACCTGGAGATCGCACAGTCACAGCTTTCCGCCGAGGAGCTGGGGCTTACCCAAGAAGAAATTGCAGCCGTCATGGAAGGAGGCGAGCGCTAATGGCAGACGAGACCAAGACTCAGATTCCCAAGCCCACCCGCCAGCGTGGTCCCATGGGCCGCATGGGCGGCATGCGTCGCGGCGAAAAGGCCAAGGACTTTAAGGGCACCATGAGGCAGCTGCTCGGCTATATCGGCCAGCACAAGATTGCCGTGTTTGCCGCCGTCGCCTTTGCCGTGTGCTCGGTCATCTTTAACATTGTGGGACCCAAGGTGCTCGGCCAGGTTACGACCAAGCTGTTCGAAGGCCTGGTCGCCAAGGTCAACGGCACCGGCGACGTTGACTTTGACTGGATCGCCAAGACGCTCGGCTTTTTGCTCTGCCTGTATCTGGCGAGCTCTGTCTGCAGCCTGGTCCAGGGCTGGCTCATGACCGGTGTCACGCAAAAGATCTGCTACCGCATGCGCAAGGAGATCGCAGCCAAGATTGCCGTCGTGCCGATGAGCTACTTCAATGGTCACAGCAAGGGCGATGTGCTCAGCCGCATCACCAACGACGTCGATACACTCGGCCAGTCGCTCAACCAGAGCGTGACGCAGCTTATTACGTCCGTCACGCAGATTATCGGCGTGCTCGTCATGATGCTGTCGATCAGCCTGCCGCTCACCGGCGTCACCGTGCTCACGCTGCCGGCCGCCGCGATTATCTTGATGGTGATGATTCACTTCTCGCAGCCGTACTTCCGCGAGCAGCAGCAGGTCCTGGGCACCGTCAACGGCATTATCGAGGAGGATTTTGCCGGCCAGAACGTCATCCAGGTGTTCGACCGCGCCGAGGCTTCGATCGAGGAGTTCGACCGCCAAAACGACCGTCTCTTTATTAGCGGCTGGCGCTCGCAGTTCCTGTCGGGCCTGATGATGCCGCTTATGAGCTTGGTGGGTAACATGGGCTACGTGGGCGTCGTCGTGGTGGGTGCGCAGCTCGCGCTGACCGGCAATGCCACGCCCGGCGACATCCAGAGCTTTATCCAGTACGTTCGCAACTTTACGCAACCCGTGCAGCAGCTGGGCAACGTGAGCAACACGATGCAGTCGATGGCCGCTGCCACCGAGCGCGTCTTTGAGTTCCTGGCCGCGCCCGAGGAGGAACAGAAAGCTGACGCGCAGATTCCCGAGAAGCGCCCCGGCCACGTGGAGTTTGACCACGTCAAGTTTGGCTACACGCCCGACAAGACCATCATCCACGACTTTAGCTGCGAGGCGCAGCCCGGCCAGACCATCGCCATCGTCGGCCCCACCGGCGCCGGCAAGACCACGCTCATTAAGCTGCTGCAGCGCTTCTACGACGTGGACGGCGGTTCGCTGCGCGTCGAGGGCGTCGACGTGCGCGACTGGGACCGCGCGGCGCTGCGCGGCGAGTTTGCCATGGTGCTGCAGGACACCTGGCTGTTTAACGGCACCATCCGCGAGAACATCCGCTACGGACGCCCCGATGCGACCGACGCCGAGGTCGAGGCCGCCGCACGCGCCGCACGTTGCGACCACTTTATCCATACGCTCGCCGGCGGTTACGACTTTATGATCAACGAGGAGGGCACTAACCTCTCACAGGGCCAGCGCCAGCTCGTGACCATCGCCCGTGCCATTTTGGCCGACCGTCCGGCGCTGATTTTGGACGAGGCGACCTCCAACGTTGACACTCGTACCGAGGAGCTTATTCAGCGTGCCATGGATGCGCTAATGCAGGGCCGCACGAGCTTTGTCATCGCGCACCGCCTGTCCACGATCCGCAACGCCGACGTGATCTTGGTGATCCGCGACGGCGACATCGTCGAGAAGGGCACGCACGACGAGTTGCTCGCCCAGGGCGGCTTCTACGCCGACCTGTACAACTCGCAGTTCGACGAGGCGGCGTAGATACGGCCGCAGAGAAATGATGACGCCCGAGAACGGGGGCGCAGGACAACCTGCGCCCCCGTTTTGTGTCCTTCGAGCCTCGAAACGCTTTTCCTGAGACCTCATTGACGGCGCTTTCCAGACCCCGTGGGCAAAAAAGGGCAAATATGAGTACTTTTACCTTTTTAGTAACAGCCAAAACCGCCTCAAACGACCTCTTTGCGGCCTCTATACGGGTCGCGCGCGCAGACGTGGTGTAAGAGTGTCCTGAGGTCCGTCGCTGCAAGTCC
>URAQ01000080.1 GCA_900545875.1 uncultured Collinsella sp. | reverse complement strand
GACGAAATGCTACGCGAAAGAACCGTGGTGGCATCGAGGTGCGTAAACGTCGTGGCAGGCGCCGGGTCGGTCAGGTCGTCTGCGGGGACGTAGACAGCCTGGACGGAGGTAATGGAGCCCGTCTTGGTCGAGGTAATGCGCTCCTGGAGGTCGCCCATCTCGGTTGCCAGCGTGGGCTGGTAACCAACGGCGGACGGCATACGGCCCAGCAGTGCGGAAACCTCGGAACCTGCCTGGGAGAAGCGGAAGATGTTGTCGATGAACAGCAGAACGTCCTGGCCACGATCACGGAAATACTCAGCGGTGGTAAGGCCGGCCAGACCGATGCGCAGACGCGCTCCGGGCGGCTCGTTCATCTGACCATAGACCAAGCAGGTCTTGTCGATAACGCCAGACTCGCTCATCTCGAGGAACAGGTCGGTGCCCTCGCGGGTACGCTCGCCGACGCCGGTGAACACCGAGGTGCCGCCGTGCTCCTGGGCGAGGTTGTTGATGAGCTCCTGAATCAGAACGGTCTTGCCGACGCCGGCGCCGCCGAACAGGCCTGTCTTGCCGCCACGGATGTAGGGCTCGAGCAGGTCGACGGCCTTGATGCCGGTCTCGAAGATCTCGGTCTTGGTGGTGAGCTCGTCGAAACGGGGCGCTGCATGGTGGATGGGGTAGAACTCCTCCACCTCGGGCATGGGCTTGCCGTCGACGGGCTTGCCCATGACGTTCCAAATACGGCCGAGCGTCTTGGGGCCAACGGGCATCTTCATGGGCTCACCGGTATCGGTGGCGATGAGGCCGCGCTGCAGGCCGTCGGTCGAGGACATGGCGACCGTGCGGACGACGCCGCCCGGAAGCTGGCTCTCGACCTCGAGGATCGTGCTCAGGTGACCGATCGGGGTCTCGGCCTCGACCGTGAGCGCGTTGTAGATCGGGGGCACCGCACCGTCAAACTTGACGTCGACGACAGGGCCGATGATTCGCACGATGCGACCATCACCGGCAGTCGTCTTCTTGGTGGCTTCCTCGACCGCAAGCTTTACGGTGTTATTAGCCATTACTGTTCCTCCAATGCTGAGGCTCCGCCGACGATCTCGTTAATCTCGGTCGTGATCGAAGCCTGGCGCACGCGACTATACGTGCGGGTAAGGGTCGAGATGATCGCGGTGGCGTTTTCCGTCGCGGAGTGCATGGCCTTGCGGCGTGCACCCTGCTCGGCAGCCGCCGAATCGATCAGGGCCTGGTAGATGACCGTCAGGATATAAGACGGCACAAGCTTGCCGAGAACATGCTCGGGAGAGGGCACGAACTCGAACGTGGACGAGATGCGCTTAGGGGCGTCGGTCTCGTTCTTACGCGGACCGTGGGCCATAGCGATCATCTCGGGGTCGAGCGGCAACAGATGCTCGACGCGAAGCTCCTGATCCACGCGGTTCTTGGCGTGGTGGTAGACAAGCTCGACACGGTCAAGCTCACCGGCACGATACGCATCGCAGATATGAGAGGAGATCATGCGGGCCTGATTGAAATCGGGCTCAGAGGAGTTGCCCTCAAAGTGCATGACGACGTTTGCGCGGTCACGGAAATACGTGGCCGGTTTGCGCCCGCACGCGATGATCTCGCACTCGATGCCGTCGTTCGCCCAAGAAGCGGCGAGCTTTTCGGCCGTGCGCTCCACCGTCGTATTGAAACCGCCGGCAAGGCCGCGGTCCGAGGCAATAACGACAATCAGGCCATGCTTGACGCTCTCATGCTTCTGCAGCATGGGATCGGTGCCCGAACAGGAGGCGTCGCCGGCGACCGTCAACATGACGTCGGTCAGCGCCTCCTTATAGGGCTCGGCCTGCTTGGAGCGATCGAGGGCACGACGGATCTTGGCCGTAGAGACCATCTCCATCGTGCGCGTGATCTGCTTGGTCGTGGTAACCGAGGAGATTCGCTTCTTAATGTCGCGAAGGTTGGCCATGGGGCTTAGTTCTCCTCTGATCCAGAAACATCCGAATGGTGCTTGGCCATGAACTGCTGCTTGAAGTCACCGATGACGCGCAAGAGCTCAGCCTTGGTGTCATCATCGATCTTCTTGGCGCGAACCTTGTCGAGCAGCGAGCCAAAGCCATTGTCCATGTACTCGATGAGCTCGGCACGGAAAGGCAGCACGTCGGCAATCTCCAGGTCATCCAGGAAGCCCTCGTTGCCAGCGAACAGCGTAACGATCTGCTCGCCAACCTCAAACGGCTTGTAGCGCGGCTGCTTCAGGAGCTCGGTCATGCGGGCACCATGGGTCAGCTGCTTCTGAGTAGCCTCGTCGAGGTCGGAGCCGAACTGCGTAAAGCCAGCGAGCTCCTGGTACGAAGCGAGGTCCAGACGGAGGTTGCCGGCGACCTGCTTCATAGCCTTGGTCTGCGCGTCGCCACCGACGCGGGACACGGAAATGCCCACGTCGACTGCCGGGCGCTGGCCCTGGAAGAAGAGCTCGGACTGCAGGTAGATCTGACCATCGGTAATGGAAATGACGTTGGTCGGAATGTAGGCCGAGACGTCGCCGTCCTGGGTCTCGATGATCGGAAGAGCCGTCATGGAGCCATAACCGTTCTTCTTGGACATCTTGACTGCACGCTCGAGCAGACGAGAGTGCAGGTAGAAGATGTCGCCAGGATAGGCCTCGCGTCCGGGCGGACGATGCAGCGTCAGCGACATCTGACGGTAGGCCACAGCCTGCTTGGACAGGTCGTCGTAGATGACGAGCACGTGGCCGCCGGGGTTGGTCTCGCTGGCGGGCTTGCCGTCCTCGCCGTTGTACATGAAGAACTCGCCGATAGCGGCACCGGCCATAGGCGCGATGTACTGCATTGGGGCGGAATCGGCAGCGGTGGCCGAAACGATGATGGTGTAATCGAGCGCACCGTGCTGAGCGAGGGTCTCGCGGATGTTGGCAACCGTGGAGGCCTTCTGGCCGATGGCGACATAGATGCAGACCATGCCCTTGCCGCGCTGGTTGAGGATAGCGTCGATGGCGATGGCGGTCTTACCGGTCTTACGGTCGCCGATGATGAGCTCACGCTGACCGCGGCCAATAGGCACCATGGAGTCGATAGCGAGCAGACCGGTCTGAACCGGCTCACACACCGGGGTACGGTCGATGACTCCGGGGGCCTTGAACTCGATGGGGCGACGGTGCGTGGCGACGATGTCGCCCAGGCCGTCGATGGGCTGGCCGAGCGGATTGACGACGCGGCCGAGCATGGCGCGGCTCACAGGGATATCCATAATGCGGCCAGTGGTGCGGCACTCGTCGCCTTCCTTGATGGAGTCGACGGCACCAAACAGAACGGCGCCGACCTCGTCACGGTCAAGGTTCTGGGCAAGGCCGAAGACGGTCTCACCGGTATCGGAGCTCTTGAACTCCAGAAGCTCGCCTGCCATGGCGCTCTTGAGGCCGGAGACGCGCGCGATGCCGTCGCCTACCTCGTCGACCGTTGAAACCTCATGCGTATCGACCGTCGCGGAGAGGCTCGTGAGCTGCTCCTGCAGTTTCTTGGCGATATCCTGGGCATTGAGGGTTTCGGACATTAGGCTTCACCTCCGTACGAATTAGCAGAGTTTGCGAGGGTCTCCTGCGCGATGCGCAGCTGCGTCTTGACGGAAATGTCACGACGCTCGCCGCGGGCCTCGAGCACCAGGCCGCCCACGATAGACGGGTCGACCTGCTCGATAAGGAATACCTTGCGGCCGAAGTCCTGCTCGCATTTCTTAGTGATGGTTTGACGCAGCTCGTCGTCGAGCGGGATCGCCGTGGTGACGGTCACGCCCACTACATCCTCGTCTTCCTCGGCAACATACTTAAAGGCAGCTGCCACCTTGGGAAGAAGGTCGAGCTGGTCGCGCTTGGACATGGTGTCGAGCACGGCGATGATCTCGGGGCTGGCGCTAGCCAGGCGCTCGATCATCTCGAGGTCCTCGAACACATGGTTCTCGGCCTTGGCGGCTTCCAAAAGGGAGCGCGCGTAGGTCTCGAGTACCTTGTCCTGATAGCGGCTAGTCGGCATTCAGGCTACCTGCTTCCTGGATGTAGCGCTCGATGAGCTTCTTCTGCTCGGACTCGTCCTCGAGTGCCTCGCCCACGATCTTGGTGGCGACGGCAACGGACAGGTCGGCGATGGAGCTCGCGGCACCGGCGTAGATGGACTTGCGCTCGTCCTCGACGGTCGTATGGGCCTTGGCGATGATCTCCTCGGCCTCCTTGTGAGCAGCCTCGATGATACGGGCGCGCTCGGACTCGGCGTCCTTACGGGCCTCGAGAACGATGTCGGCAGCCTGACGACGGGCGTCGGTGACGATCGAGTCGGACTCAGCGCGCTTGGCGATGGCCTCCTGCTTGGTCTTCTCGGCCTCGTCGAGGCTCTCCTCGATCTTCTTGCCGCGCTCCTCCATGGTTTTCATGATGCCCGGCAGGGCGACCTTGGCCAGCACGATCCAGATGATCAGGAAGGCGATAAGCGCCGGGATGAACTCCGCCATCTTAGGGATGAGGATGTCCGCACCGGCAGCGCCGTCCTCGGCGAACGCGGAAACCGGCATGAGCAGCGCGGCCGCGGACGCGGAGAGTGCGATCGCGCTCTTCTGGGATGAAAGATTCATACTTGACGCTCCGTGCTATTTAACGATCAGCGCGACAACGAAGCCGATCAGAGCCAGAGCCTCGCCGAAGGCGGAGCCCATGATGAAGACGGTGAACACGCGGCCCTGGACCTCAGGCTGACGGGCCATAGCACCCGTAGCACCCAGAGCAGACAGGCCGATAGCAAGACCAGCGCCGATAACACCGAGACCGTAACCGATAACTCCCACGATTCCTCCTTTGTCGTGCGTGTCTTATTTCACGCAGGATAACCTTTTTATAACTGCCGGGCTCCATGGGTACGGGCACCGGCGGTTTAACGAATTGCCTTACCTTTAAGGCGCGAACGGAAGACTACTCCTCCTCCGCGACCTCCTCTGCCTCGGAGACATACACGGCGGTAAGGACCGTGAAGACGTAAGCCTGGATGGCGCCGACCACAAGCTCGATCGCATAGATCAGGATGAGGATGGCAAGCCAGGCCAGCGAAGGCAGGGCGCCGACGGCGTGGGCCGCGGAAACCTGCTGAAGCAGCGGCTGCATGAACATGCTCGCCATGATGGCGAACGAGCCCATGACCACGTGTCCTGCGAACATGTTGCAGAACAGACGGACGGCGAGCGTGATGAGGCGCAGGAAGGTCGAGAAAAGCTCGACGACCCACACAAGCACGTTCATCGGGAAGCTCACGCCCTGCGGGGCGAGGCTCTTGATGTAGCCGATCACGCCGTGAGCCTTGCATCCGTAGTAGATGAAGTACACGAAGGCGAAGATGGCGAGCGCAGCGGTGGAGCCGATTGCGCCGGTGCCGGGCTTCATTCCCGGGATCAGGCCGATCATGTTATTGATCAGGATGAACAGGAAAAGCGAGCACAGGAACGGGAAGTGCTTCTTCCAGTTCTCACCCACGACGCCCTTGCCGATATCGTTCTCGACGTACTCGATGATGTACTCGAAACCGTTGACGAAGAAGCCCTTGGGAACCAGGGTCTGCTTCTTCTTGAACACGGCCAGGACGATCAGGAGCACGATCGTGGAGACGATCAGCCAAAACGAGTACTGCGTGATGCCGCAGCTCAGATCGCCCACGACAGGGGTGGAGCTGAACTCGCTGACCAGATGATTAATCTCATCAGGCAGCTTTTCAAAAATTTCCACGACTTACCTTTCGACCTCATGAGGATCTCGCAGCGCCTTGGCGACGCGAACCGTGCAGGCGGCCATAAAGGCCACGAAGCCAATCGCCTCGCCCAGGAGGAACATGCGAAATGCCTCTCCGAACAACGCAAACACAACCAAGGTAAAGACGAGCAGGGCGACTGCCGAGACCGCCAGACTCACCATGCCCTTGAGCATGTCCGCATTCTGCTTATCGTCAAGAACCGGCTTGAGCGTAAAGACAAAGGGAAGGAAGGCAATTGCGCCCGCGATGGCGCCTGCAACGATAGCGAGCAGATCGGCTATCTGAAACACTGGCTTCCTCGCTTTCCTTTTTAACGCCTCACAGCACAGTCCCAGCCAAACATTGGTGACTATTGTACGAGCCAATCGCTAAAGTACAACCGTAAAACAAACGGTTAATACGCACCTGTACGTTTTCTTAAGGCCTTCTTTATGCCGCAGGTACGGTAATACGTTTTTTCGAACCCCTCAGTGCAAAACGTCCGTTAACAGAAGTGCGCGTGGACGACTTTTGCTCGCCCGCGCGCACCATTTCTTCGTATTTGTGACCGTAGCCGACAAGGCCCAACGACTAGAGCGTACCGTAGATGCGGTCGCCGGCGTCGCCCAGGCCGGGAACGATGTAGGCGGCCTCGTTGAGATGGTCATCGATGGCGCAGGTATAAATATGTACGTCGGGGTCCTTTTCGGTCAGTGACTTGAGGCCCTCGGGCGCGGCGACGATACACAGCATGCGAATATCCTTAACACCGCGCTCGCGCAGGTAGCTGATGGCCATCTCGGCCGAACCGCCCGTGGCGAGCATGGGGTCGACAACCAGGCAGATGCGCTGGTCGATATCCTTGGGCATCTTGCAGTAATACTCATGCGGCTCGTGGGTAACCTCGTCACGCTCCATACCGATGTGGCCCACGCGAGCGGAGGGCACCAGGTCGAGGATGCCATCGACCATGCCGAGGCCCGCACGCAGGATGGGAACAATGGCGAGCTTCTTGCCGGCAAGCTGCTTAAACATGGCGGTGGTGATGGGAGTCTCGACCTCGACGTCTTCCATGGGCAGGTCGCGCATGGCCTCGTAGCCGTCAAAGAGCGCAAGCTCGCGCACGAGCTGGCGGAACTGGTTGGTGCCAGTGCTCTTGTCGCGCAAGATCGACAGCTTGTGCTGGACGAGCGGATGGTCGACAAGCGTCACGCGGGACGTATCGTAGGTGACGGTCATGGGTTGATTGCCCCTTTCGTTGCGGCCGGAAGATGGCCTTGCTGACAAGACGCCTGGCGACGTTGTTGCCTCGCGCCGTGCATAAGTTTAACGGTTTGTTGTATCGAGCAGCTCGTCGCAACCCTACTGAGCGGTGTTGAGCGAACGCTTGACGGCATCACGCCAACCAGCGAGGTTGCTCTCACGGCGCTCGGC
>URAQ01000079.1 GCA_900545875.1 uncultured Collinsella sp. | reverse complement strand
TGCGGCACGACACCGGACATCAAAAACGGAATGGCAACCAGACCCGTCAGGATCGAGGACGGCAGCGCATGGCCGAAGATCGCCACGACAAAGCTCGTCTCCAAACCCATAAACAGCAAGATGATGCTGTAGATCACATTAATGACGAGCGCGAAGGCGCCCACAGTGACGCCGCGCGCACTCGGGGTACCGCCCGTCTGACCGACGGCGCTGTGCACCAGGGCAAAAGAACCCACGGTCAGCAGGAGTGACATAACGCCCACCGGCACGGCAGCGGACAGGGCATAAAACAAGCCGCTGCAAAAACCGCACACGACGGCACGGGTCGGGTCGCCCGAGAACACGCTTAGGCACACCAGGATAATCATGAAGTTGACGCGACCGCCCGCAATGGAGATCTGCGGTGCCAGGCCTGCCTGCAGCAGCACGCACACGATGGCGGCGATCACAAACGTACGGGAGCTCATCCCCTGCTCGTGTAGATCCATGGACATGCCCCCTATTCGCTCGAGCCGGAATCGGTCGTCTCGGACGTGTCGGAACTGTCATCCGAGCTCTCGTCCTTCGTCTTGGTCGCAGCATCGCGCGACGTTCCCTGCGGTGTGCTGTTGGCCGTGCTCACGTCTTCATCCGAGGCCGACTGTTCGTCGGTCAGCGAGGTGATGACCAGCACTTCCTCGTTGTTCTCGGCCGTGGTCTGGGCGCGCACCACAATGGTGTAGTACACGTCGTTTGCCGATTTCTCAACCGACGAGACGGTGCCAAGCGGAAGGCCCTTGGGGAACACGCCACCGATGCCCGAGGTCACGATGATATCGCCAACCTTAACGTCGGAGTCAACGCTCACGTACTCAAGACGCAGCGTGCCGTCAGCCTGACCCTGCAGCATGCCTTGGGCGCGCGTGTCCTGCACCATAGCGGATACACCGGAGTTCTCGTCGCCAATAAGGCGCACGGTAGAGGTCTTGGCCGATACCTCGATAATCTGGCCGATAACACCGGCAGAACTCGTCACGGGCATGTTGATGGTAAGGCCGTCGGCAGAGCCCTTGTCGATGGTAACGGTCGAGGTCCAGGCATCGCCGGAGGCACCAACGATACGAGCTGCGGTCGATTTGAGGTTGTAGGTCGACTGCAGGCCGACCAGCCCCTCCAGACGCTCGGCGGTCTTTTGAGCCTCGGAGAGCTCAGCAACTTTAGAGGTCAGTTCCTCGTTTTGCTTCTTGAGCTCGTCGAGCGTGTCCTGCGACGCCGTAAGGTTAGAGAACACGTTGCCGATCGCATTGAAAGGAGCCGCCACGGCCGAGCCCACGAAGCGCACCGGCGAGGTAATCGTCGTTACGCCCGAACGCACGGCATGAATCGGTCCTGCCTCGCCCTCGCGGATGTAAAACGTGAGCAGCAACACCGAAATCAGGCTGAAAACAATCAACGGGCGCATACCCGTTGATTGTCGCTTGGTATTCAGATTTGTGGAGAAACCCGAAGATCGTGCCAAATGGAATCCACCTTTTGGAAATTAAGCATTGGTCTGGACGAAGCCGCCATCAAACGCATTGGCCTCGAGCACGCGGGCACAGCCGTTAACGACGTTATCGAGCGCCGTGGGGCTGACGTTGACCGAAACGCCGGTCTCATCGCGCAGGCGCACGTCGAGACCGCGCAGCAGCGCGCCGCCACCAGTCAGCAAAATGCCGTAGTACATAAGGTCCGAGGCAAGATCGGGCGGCGTGGCATCGAGGGCGTCCTTAACGGCCTTGGCCATCTCGTCGAGCGGCTTGTTGAGCGCGCGACGAATCTCCTCGCTCTCGATGCGCACGGTCTTGGGCAGACCGGTGATCACGTCGCGGCCGTTGACCTCGACATCGAGCTCGTCCTTGAGCGGCACGGCGGAGCCGACCTTGATCTTGATGTCCTCTGCCGTACGCTCGCCGATGGCCAGGTTATAGGCATCACGAACGTGCGTGAGGATGGCCTGATCGAACTCGTCGCCGGCAATACGGATGGACTGCGAGACGACGATGCCGCCCATAGCGATAACGGCAACCTCGGTGGTACCGCCACCGATGTCGATGACCATGGAGCCGGTGGGTTCCTCGACGGGCAGGTCGGCGCCGATAGCGGCGGCCATAGGCTCTTCGATCAGATAGGCCTGGCGAGCGCCGGCCTGGATCGTAGCCTCAAAGACGGCACGCTTCTCGACCGACGTGACGCCGGAGGGAACGCAGACGACAACGCGCGGACGCGGGGTCCACGGATAGCGCTTCTCGGACGCCTTGTCGATAAAGTAGCGAAGCATGGCCTCGGTAACATCGAAGTCGGCGATGACGCCGTCCTTCAGGGGACGAACGGCCACGATGTTGCCGGGCGTACGGCCGAGCATGCGCTTTGCCTCGATACCGACCGCCAGGATGCGCTCGTCGTTCTTGTCGATGGCGACAACAGAGGGCTCGCGAATGACGATGCCCTTGCCGCGCACGGAGACAAGCGTATTTGCGGTGCCGAGGTCGATGGCAAGATCGCCCGCATAGCTACCGAAGAACATATCCATCAAAGAAAACAACGCAACTCCTGATGTGTTGGATGATTGCTGGAAAACTACTAGCTCATCATACTAGCGCAAGCCCGGCACCTCACTTGCGGTGAAGCGCCGGGCAAAGCTAAATCCCATAAGGTCACTACTGGTTGTCAGCAGCCGAGAAATCCATATCGAGCGAGGAAACGGCCCAGCCGATATGGTTATCGGAGCGCACGAATTTGACGGTGTACTCCTGCTCGCCGCCCTTGGACAGCGATGCCTTAACCTTAGCGGTCGTCTCGGTCATGGACTGATCCATGCCCTCGACGGACACGGTGGCACCCTGCGGAATCGAGGAGATGATCATCGACTTGGCGTCCTCGGACAGGCTCGAGGCCAGGCAAGACTCGGCCTTTGCGGTGTCACCGTCGCCGGCAGCCTGGAACAGATCGGTAACGACAGACTCCTGGGACGGGAAGCCAAAGCCGCGCGTGTAGGCAAAGCCCAGACCGCCCGCAGCAATCAAAATGAGCAGAAGCAGCACGATGAAGACTTTGAGACCCGTGTGGCGATGGCGACGACGGACCTTGGCCTGCTTACGATCCTGACGGTCCTGCTGGACCATCTCGGACTCGGACAGCGTAAAGAAGCCGGTGTCCGAGGGATCGGGCATAAACTGACCGGTCGCGCCCGTAGGATCGAGCGGATCGACGGCAGGAGCGTCCATCGCGGGCGCCGGAGCCGTGGCCATAGCCGTCTGAGCAGACAGCGCGGCAAGCGAATCGTGCACGCGCGCAAGCTCATCGGCCTGCTCGGAAGTGAGCTGGTAGATGCCATCGGCAGTAGCGGCGTTAAAGGCGTCGAGTGCGTCGGAGGGACGGCCGGCGGCAGAAAGCGCCTGACCCATGCCGGCATTGAGCGCACGCGTGTCGTCGCGGGGGCCGGCAAAGTCGATAGCCGTGCGGTAGGTCTCCACGGCATCCGCCGGACGGCCGAGCTTAATGAAGCAACGACCGAGCTCGCCGAGTGCGGCGGCAGGAGCCGGATTGGCGCCGTCGATGGCAGCCTGACGGAAGGCAGTACCCGCGTTGGCATAGTCGCCCGACTGGAACAGCGCGTTACCCAGGCCCAGATAGGCCTTGAACGGCGTGGCATAAGAAGCGTCCTGCGTAGCGGCAGAGAACGCCTGAGCGGCCGTCGTGTAGTCGCCCACGGCGGCGAGTGCCTTGCCGCGGTTGGTGAGCAGCGCGCCGCGCTTGCCGTAGGTGCCGTCGTTGAGGGCGGCGGCATAGGCCTCGGCGGCCTCGGCATACATGCCCAGGTGCATCAAGGCGTTGCCACGAAGGTGATCGGCCTCGCCCATAATCTCATCGGGAGTTTTTGCCGCCCCAAGCATCTGGGCTGCAGCGGAAAAATCACCCGCGCGGTAAGCGGCACGGCCCTGTTGGATCAGCTGGCTATTCAAGGAAGTCCCCTTTACTCGTGAACGATCTCGACATGGACGATCTCGTCGCCGGCACGCAGCTGCGAAATCACATCGAGACCCTCGACCGTGGTACCAAAGACGGTGTAACCGGAATCGAGGTTATGCTGGGCACCCAAGCAGAAGTAGAACTGCGAACCCGCGGAATCGGGATCCATGGAGCGTGCCATGGCAAGGGCGCCATCGACATGGCTGTTGCGCGGATTGGTGGCAAACTCGCCCTTGATGCAGTAGCCGGGGCCACCGGTACCGGGCATGCCGTCGGGGCCCTCAAGACCGGCAGCGACGTCGGCGCCGGACATATCGCGGGTATTGGGGTCGCCGCCCTGGATGACAAAGCCGGGCACATAGCGATGGAACTTAAGGCCATCATAGAAACCCATCGTGGAAAGCTCGCAGAAGTTCGCGACATGAATGGGAGCGCCCTCGCCGTCAAACTTGACCTTGATGGTACCCTTCGACGTCTCGATAACGGCGCACTCGTCGCCGGCAAGCTGATACTCAGGCGTGTAGAGCTCTTTCTTAAAACCAAACATGTGGTTCCTTCCTCGTGCGTTTAAAGCATATTTGTACGAATTGTAGCAATAAGCATGCGCTTACATCAATTGCGCACGTAGGTTATGCCGACTATGGCGAACTAATTTTAGGAACGCTGCTGCGGCTTCCAGGAACCCACATTGGCGTCGTACTGGTTCAGCGCGCTGTTGCCACTCTGCGCGATGGGCGCCAGGATCTCGCTTTGGTGGGAACTCATCGACTCGCCATCGGGAATGGCCAGCGAGATGTCCCAGCTCTGGCAAATCACGTCGACACGCTCGTACATCCACTCGGCAAGCTGTTTTAAGTGGGCGATGTCGTCCGCATAGACCGTATCGTCCTGATACTTAAGGTTGTTGAGCTCATCTTGCGTCTTTTTGATCTGGTCGCGCAGGGCGTAGGCACTCTGCGACAGCTCCTGACGGGTGGACAGCGGCGTTCGAAGATAGCCGTTGTTAAAAGAATCGATGACCTCGCCGATCTGGTCCTCGTCACCGTAGGACACGATGGTCTGATACAGACCGTCGAGCCTGGTATAGAGCTGATCATCGGTGAGCACGGTTTCTTCCTGGACCACCTCGGCAGAATCGTCCTGCTTGGTATCATCCTCAGTCGCCTCACCCTTTTGGCGCGTGGGGAAGGTCGTCTGCGCGGCCTGGCCAAACTGGTCATAGAAGCCAGGCATGACACCCATGGGATCGGTCGTCACGAACCAATAGGCACCGCCACAAACGACAGCAAGGACCGCGATGACGATGAGCGGCTTGGGGATATGACGCTTGTGCTTGTGATAGGCGTCCTCGTCGGGATGCACTTTGCGCTTGGGTTTTTGAGCATCGTCATGCAGGGAAACGGGCGTGGGAATATCGACCTTGGGAATACCGAAATCCTTATCGAAAGCCGGCAGCACGCAGGTCTCGTTAGGATCGGCGGCGTCCGAAAGAACCGCGGCAGCCGAGGCAGGCGCATGCGGCACCTCGGTATCGATCTGCTCTTGCGTTAGGCGCGGAAAGCCCGCCGTGCGGCCCGCTGCCAGGTCGGATGCGGCCGCGTCCTCGGAGAGGATACCCGGAGCGGGGCGTCCGCATTTGGGGCACGTACGATCATGCGGAGAAAGACGGGCACCGCAGCCCTCACAGAACACGAACTCGGTGTGCTCGGGGCCATCGCCCGGACCCACATAGGCGTTGCAGTAGGGGCAGAACGAGGCGCCGTCCTCGATAGTCTTAAGGCAATGCGGGCAGATCACGGCATCCTCTTTTCGAAGCAATTCAAACAATTGAGGTTAGAGCATAACATCGCCACGGCCCCACAGGAACAAGGCACCAATTCAACATCGGCAGGGCGCGTAGCTACTTCTTCTTTTTGCTTGGCATCGAGACTTTGATGCCTTGGGCGGACTTGGTCACGCGAGAGCGCTTGGCTCCGGTACCCTTCTTTTTCTTGGGCTGGGCCTGAGCCACGCCCTCGAGTGCACGGGCCTCGGCCTCGCGAGCGGTGCGATCTTCGCGGCGCTGCGCCATGTCGGCGGCGACGCGCTTGGCAAAACGTTCGGCCGTCGAGCCCGTCGAGCTCACCTTGCCGCCACCGCGACCCAGGCGGACGCGCACACCGCGGCCAAAACCAGTTGCGGCACGACGACGACGCGGCTTGAGCGAATCCATCATCGTGGCGAGCTTAAAGAACACCGAGCAGGTAAAGACCACGATGACAGCCAAGATAACCATCTGGCCCATCGACAGGTTGGCAATAGACAGCAGCTCCGGGAATCCGATAACGCCCACCAGGATGCCGGCTACTACAAACACAAAAAGCACCACACGTAGGGGCGTGAGAGGCTGCGAGATGCGCCAGATCAGGCTGACGCTCGCCGCGCACGACGTAAGCAGGCACATCGTAGACAGCGTGAGCTGGCTAAAGCCAAACACGCGCGCCACAAAGATATCGAGCGCCGCAGCCAAAATGACCGCAATCGACGCCGGCAGTGCACGCTTGAGTACGTTCGTCAAAAACGCACCCTTCACGCGAGCATTGTTGGGCTCAAGGCCCAACACAAAGCCCGGCGCGCCGATGCAGAAAAAGTTGATGAGTGTCATCTGGATTGGCTCGAAGGGGTACGGCGGCAGCGCGATGCACAGCGCCGCCAGGCCCATCGAGAACAGCGTCTTGGTCAGGAACAGCGAGGCCGAACGCTGCAGGTTGTTGATGGAGCGACGGCCCTCGGCCACCACGGCGGGCATCGAGGCAAAGTCGTTGTCGACGAGTACGATCTCGGCCACGTTACGTGCGGCATCGGAGCCGGCCGCCATGGCCACGGAGCAGTCGGCCTCCTTGAGCGCCAGCACGTCGTTGACGCCGTCGCCAGTCATGGCCACGGTGTGCTCGCGGCGCTTGAGCGCCTGCACGAGCTCGCGCTTCTGCTGCGGGGTCACACGACCAAAGACATGGTAGCGGTCCACTGCGGCATCGAGCTTGGCCGGCGTATCGAGCGTCGTGGCGTCCACATAAGCGTCCGCCCCCGGCACGCCCACCACGCGCGCGATCGACGACACCGTACGCGGGTCATCGCCACTGATCACGTTGAGGGTCACACCCTGCTCGTTAAAGTAGCCGATGGTCTCGGCCGCCGAGGTACGGATCTCGTCGCGGATGGTCACAAAGCCCACGGGCTCGGCCTCGCCCACCATATCGCCATCGGGCGTAAA
>URAQ01000078.1 GCA_900545875.1 uncultured Collinsella sp. | reverse complement strand
GCAATGCTCGATGAACTCGTCAGAAAGGTCGAACGGCGCCAGATCCGGGTCGGGGAACAGGCGGTAGTCGTCGGCCGTCTCCTTCACGCGCATCACCACGGTGCGTTTGCGGGAAGGCTCCCAATGGCGCGTCTCCTGGTAGATCATCCCACCGCTTTCCAGCACCTCCGCCTGACGGCAGATCTCGTAAGCCAAGCCGTCGTGCAGGGCCTTGAAGCTGTTGAGGTTCTTGAGCTCCGTCTTGGTACCGAGGCTCGTATCGCCGCGGCGACGCAGGCTGACGTTGCCGTCGCAGCGCATGGAACCCTTCTCCATGGAGCAGTCCGAAATGCCCAGCGTCACAAAGATGCGGCGGAGCTTTTCCATAAACAGGCGCGCTTCCTCGGGCGTACGCAAATCGGGCTCAGTCACGAGCTCAATCAAAGGCGTGCCGCAGCGGTTGTAGTCGACGAGCGACTCAGCCGCGGCGGTAATGCGGCCCTCAGCGCCGCCCACATGGACCATCTTGGCGGCATCCTCCTCCATGTGGATGCGCAGAATGCGGATGGGCACCGTGTAGGAACCGTCCTCGCGGCGCTCGGGCATCTGCAGGTTGGACGCGTCGTAGCTGGCCAGATGGCCGGCGCGCTGATTGCCCTCGCGCATGGTCGACGTCATGGACGTGGACAGGCCCTCGGCGTTGGCCGAGGCGCTCGCCAGGCTCTGAGCCTCGGCCTCGCCAAACGCGCAGTCGGGGCGCTCGGCGGCACCGCGACCGGTCACATCCAGATCAAGGTGACCGTACATGGCAAAGGCGACCGGACCCTGCGTGGTCTGGAAGTTCTTGGCCATGTCGGGATAGAAGTAGTGCTTGCGGTAGAACATCGAGTGGCGCTGGATCTCGCAGTTGGTGGCGAGACCGGCCTTGACGATGCTCTCGATGGCGCGCTTGTTGGGCACCGGCAGGGCGCCGGGCAGGCCCAGGCACACCGGACACACGTTGGCGTTGGGCTCGTCATCGTGGCTGAGCTTGCAGTTGCAGAACATCTTGGTATCGAGTGCGGTGAGCTCGGTATGGATCTCCAGGCCGATCACGGCCTCCCAATCCTGCAGGACCTCGGAAAGCTCCTTCATTACAGCTCGCCTCCCTTCCCGGCAAAATCGGGCGCGACGGAAAGCGCGGGCGCACCCGTGGCGGCATCGGCAAAGCCGCGCTCCAGGGCGCGGGCAAACATGAGCAGCTGACGGTCCTTAAAGGCCGGACCCACCAACTGGGCAGAAACGGGCAGCTTGGTGTCCTCGCCCAGGCCCAGCGGCACCGAGATACCACCGTTGCCGCAAATGTTGAGCGAGATGGTGTACAGGTCGGAGAGGTACATCTGCGTGGGGTCGCTGATCTCGCCAAACTTAAAGGCCGTGCGCGGCGAGGCGGGCATGAGGATGGTGTCCACCTTGGCATACGCGGCATCGTAGTCCTGCGTGATGAGCGTGCGGGCCTTTTGCGCAGCGTAGTAGTACTTGTCGTACACGCCCGAGCTCAGCAGATAGGCGCCGAGCATCTGACGGCGCTTGGCCTCGGCGCCAAAGCCGTGGGCGCGCGAAAGCGAGCTCTGGTCGGACAGGTTGGCGCAGCCCTCCTCCTGATAGCCGTAACGAATGCCGTCGAAACGTGCCAGGTTGGAGAACGCCTCAGCTGGGCCGATGACGTAGTAGGCGGCGATAGCGGCGTCCAGGTGCGGCAGGTCGACCTCGATCAGCTCGGCGCCCTGGTTCTGCAGCTCCTGGGCGGCGCGCTGAACAGCGGCCTTGACCTCGGGCGTCAGGCCCTCGGCCTCCATAAACGCGGGGATGATGCCCACGCGCTTGCCCTCGATGCTGTCGTTGAGATGCTCGGTAAAGTCGACGGCACAATCCTGGCTGGTGCAGTCGTACGGATCGTGACCCGCGCCGGTAAGCGCATTCATGGCCAGCGCGACATCCTCGACCGTGCGACCAAAGGGGCCCACCTGGTCGAGCGACGAGCCAAAGGCAACCACGCCGTAACGGCTCACGGCGCCATACGTGGGCTTAAAGCCCACCACGCCGCACAGCGACGCCGGCTGGCGAATGGAGCCGCCGGTGTCCGAGCCCAGCGAGAGCGCGACCTCACCCGCGGCGACGGCGGCAGCGGAGCCGCCCGAAGAGCCGCCGGGCACGCGCTCGGTATCCCAGGGGTTGTTGGTGCGGTGGAACGCCGAGCTCTCGGTGGAGCTGCCAAAGGCAAACTCGTCCATATTGGCCTTGCCCATGGGCAGGCAGCCGGCATCGAGCATGCGCTGGACGCAGGTGGCGGTGTAGACGCTCTGGTAGTCCCCGAGCATACGGGACGCGCAAGTGGTACGCGTGCCCACGAGGTTCATGTTGTCCTTGATGGCCAGCGGCACGCCCGCGAGCGGGGGCAGCGGCTTGCCTGCGGCACGGTCGGCATCCACGCGCGCGGCGGCCTCGAGCGCAAGCTCGGGCGCCACCTGCAGGAATGCCTGGACCCCGCCCTCGCGCGCCTCGATGGCGGCAAGGGAGGCCTGGGCCACCTCGGTAGCGGTAAAGTCGCCGGCGGCAACGCCCGCGGCAATCTGGGCAGCGGTAAGGGAATCGAAGCTCTGCGCCATTACTCGCTCTCCCCCTCTCCCAAAATGGACGGCACGCGGAAGTAGCGGTCGCGCACGCTGCCGGCGTTTTCGAGCGCGACGTCGAGCGGCAGATCGCGCTCGGGCTCGCGCAGGTCATCGCCCATCACGTTGGACAGGCTTCCGATAGGATGGAACGTGGGTTCCACGTCGGGCAAGTCATATTGCAGGACGGGCTCGAGCATCTGGACGGCATCGTTCATGTAGGACGTCATCTGGGTGAGCTCGTCATCGGTCAGTGCGATCTTTGCGTACTCGGCGATGCCGCGCACGTCTTTCTCGCTGAGTGCCATAGGCGCTCCCTTCCGCATAACAGTTAAACCGCTCTAGTATACAGGGCAACGCCGGCTTGGAGCAGGCACTTTACCCAAATGCAGCGAAAACGTAACGAGGGCGGCGGTTGGCAGGCGGCGGGCTGGCGGTTCTGCAACGAAACCGCACCGTCCATAGCGAAAACCGTCTCGCCCGCAGCGAAGACCATCTCGCCCGCAACGAAAAGCATCACAACATTCGACGTTTTTCGCCAAAATCGCGATTTTCATCGAATGTTGTGATGGCTTGAAAGCCCCGACCACCACAAAGGCGCCTGTCCCCATTGTGGTGGTTCTGAACGATGCCTTATGCCGAGGCCTTGGCCTTGCGGCGCTTGCGGACCGCGTGGATCACGATGTCCAGCAGTAGCAGCACAATGGCTACGACCACGATGAGCACGGCAAACTCGCGCTTGCCCCAGTGGCGGCCGGCCAGCGACTTTTGCTTGTCGACGTCCTTCTTGTTGTACTTGGTGCGCACGCAATGCACCAGCAGGCGATGGTCGTTTACGCCGTAGGGCGTGCAAGTGACGAGCGTCACTTTGTCGGCGCCGGGCTCGATGGTCAGCGACTCCATCTCCTCGGGCAGCACGACCTCGGAGTCCACCATCTTGTAGGCGAGCGTCTTGTTCATGGTGTGCAGCAGCACCAGGTCGCCGGGCTCCAGCGAATGGATGTCGTCGAACATGCTCAGGTTGCGCATGCCCGAGTGCGCGGTGAGCACGCAATGCGTCGAGGTGCCGCCCACCGGCAGGCTCGTGCCCTCCAGGTGGCCGACGCCCGCCATAAGGACTTCTTCGCTCGTGCCGTGGTAGATGGGCATGCTCACGTCGATGGAGGGGATCTCGACCCAGCTCATCATGGGGTCGCGGTCAAAGATGAGCTGCTGGGCGTAGGGCTCGATCTGGTCGGCGGGAAGCTCGGTGGCCTCGCCCGCCAGCTGCTCGTTAAAGGAGCGTGCCTGGAGCAGGATGCGCTCGCGCTCCTCGGCAGACAGCGCGTCCACGGTGCTGGACACCGTGCTGATCTGGTTAAACACGCCCGAGGCCCCGAGCCGGTCCAAGATCCACGGCCAGGTCATAAGGCCCACGCCAATAAGGATGATGACGATGGTGATGAGCCGGTCGGCCCAGCGCGGCAGTCGCCTGCGACGGCGCTTAGGTTTTGGTTGAGGTTTGGGCTGAGGGCTTGAGCCACCGTTGGCCGCGGCGTTATTGCTCTTCATATGTTTGGCGCCCTGCACCATCGCCGGTCACTCCTTTACAGCTCAGGTTGTCTAAACAAATAATAGCGGATTCACGAGCTCGTACTCCGGACAACGCAGCTAGACTGCACCGTCCGAACCACGTAACCCCACTCAACCAATCAAGCCATATGTTGCTTTCATCGTCTCGAGCAACTGCACCATCGTTACGCCCGCAACCCCGATCTGTTTCAGATTGACGTCGCCTACCTCACAATCTTTGACAAACGCAAGCATATCGTCCTTCAGTTCTCCGCCCAGGTCGACACCTTCTGACTCGCCGAGCAGCTGAGCAAGCCTCAGCGCATCGCGTTTATGCTTTTTTACCTTCTTCGAATCAACGTTCTCCCCCGCCTCCCTTCTAGCTTTTAGGTCGAGATACGCCTTCGCTTTGAACGGGACAATGTATTCCGTACCCAGGACCGAAACGCCGTCTACGGTCCGAATTCCCTGAAGGAACAAGCTGTAGTAAGCATCGTCCAACAAAATTGCCGAAAGACTGCTTATGTTTTCATCAACGTGAATTGGCGCCACATCAATCCCCTCACGACCCTTTAGAAAGTCGGGGCACTTCGCGAAGAGTTCGATCATATGGGGGTAACCCGGCCTCTTAGGCTCTGTAAACCGATAAAAACATGAGCCTTTGCCTTCGCCCCAGCCGCAGCGGTAGCCGCCATCACGCACCAAAGTCCATATAGCTTCTGCCGTCTGAGGCAACCGGTCATCGGCGACAATTACCACATCAAAATCGTGAGTCATCCTAAACGGAAGCCCCGCCTCCGCGAGCAAAATGTCGCATGCCGTGCCGCCGATAAGAGCATACGATCCTGCAGCTTCTTGCATATGCTGCTGAAATTCTTGGAGACCTTCTACAGCGCTTCTTGCCATGGATATTCCTTTCCAAACATGCGATCGACTTCGAGCTGAATTCGCTCATCGTCGATCGCCGCCAAAGATAGCGCAAGCGAAATGTCATCGACGCGGGAGGAGTCGGCAAACACGGGCGCATAGCGCCACACTTGGATCATCGCCGTTTCGTTATCCGGCAACTCCCCGTCTGCGACTTCGAGGTCGCTCAGTTGACGCCATGCACTTCTAAAGACGGCCTTTTGTTCCATGCCCGGCGCAGCGAGCATCGAACGCGCAGCGAGCGCCGTCTCCCCGGCGTCTACAAGATAGTCGATCTGCGGCGTCTTCCTTGCAAAAATGACCTTCGAGACAGGCGAGGAGAGTTCTGCCATGTGCTCGCTGAGCAAAAGATCAACGGCGACAGGGAGCACGACGACACGTCGCTCGCAACGTTCGCGCCTCGCGAGCCCCCTGTCGACAAGCTCGGTTATGGCCTCACTCGCGCGGCTTGCCGAAATCCCAAGCGCACGACAAAGGTCATCGGAATGATATGACTCCTGCCCTGCTCCCCAGATTGCGGCAGCCTGCGCGTTGGATGACATCTTGGTCGCGCGATTATGAAATCTAGTGCCGCCCCTCTCCGTGCAGGCCGCGCCCATAAATGGAAGAAAGGCCTGTCTACCAGGGCAAACAAAGGGGATTCCTTGTGCGACCAATGCCTTGCGCTGGCGCGCATCGGCATCAGGAAACGAAACGACGACAGGAGCCTCCGCACGCAAGGCTAGCTGGCTATAGACTCTCTTAGCCTCGGGAAGCCCAACGCCAGTAGGCAAACTTGCAAGCAAAAAAGAAAAACCGTTTGCGTCAACGGCGCGGATCTCAATCGACCGCAGATGCAGCGGCAAGCGTGCGGATCCAGGCCAAGTTTTAGCCTTGGCGGAGAGGCCTAGTGCTTCTTGTAAGTAGGTAAGCGCTTCGTTCATTTCCATCTTTTTCGCTTAGTTCCAGTTTATATTGGAATTATACATAATTTTCGGAAATAACAAGATTTCTATCAGGCATAGGCCCGTATTTGAGTTTTCAAAAAGTCCCGAATCGACAGAGTGATTCGGGATACAATAGCTACAGGAAACGACGCATCCCGCGTAAGTGATCGAAAGCGCGGGCGGCCTAGTTTTCTGGTTTTGTTAAATGCCCGGGCCTCTAACCCCGGGCATTCTTATTTGCGCTTGTTGCGGCGCAAATGCCTTCCACCGTCCGCACCGCGCGTGCGCCTACGGACCTTAAACCGAACCTCATACGAGTCAAGAAACGCGATGACGAACGTGCCCACCGCCGCGAGGGCGGCGAGCGCGTTAAGGAATTTCAGCATTTGGGGACCTCCGATCGAGTCGTCGGCCGCCCGCGCACGGGATGCGTCGCAAGGCCATTTTACTGCGAGCGTATGCACCCGCAGCTGGTAAACGCAATAATTGCAAACATCTGTTCGATATTCATACGCTTGATCCATCGAGCAATGGAGCCTGGCTGCGTTGTCCCAAAAAAACGGGGCAAACTCCAGCGCGGAGTCTGCCCCGAAAAGAGAATGGCAAAGCAAGAACGTCGATGGACGAGAAAAGTGTCCGCAAGTCTCATGGCCATCACATCCCACCTGCCAAAGGGATGGGTGAGTGAGCGTTACTCCTGCTCGGACTCCTCAGCCTGCTTACGGCTGCGGATGAGGTGCGCCACGCCGATGCACAGCACCGTGCCACCAGCGATCCACGTGAAGGTCACGCCGTTAAGACCGGTGAGCGGGAGGCCGGAGCCCTTCTTGTTCTTGACGGTAAGGGTAACAGTGCCGTCACCAAAAGAGGAATTGGTGACGAGACCAGAGCCTTTCGTGGATGTGGTCACCGTCAACGTATTCTCGCCCTCGTTCTGATTAAGACCCGTGGCAGTAATGGTGAACGTGAATTTGGGCACGGTGTTATAGCCGGGGAGCGTATGGGTCTCCTCGACCGTGTAAGCGCCAGCATCGAGGCCCTTGACGCTGATTTCGCCCTTATCATCAGTCGTAAAATCATAAGCAGTATTGCCCAAAGAACCGTTCTCTTAGACATACTGGGCGCCGGCGCCCTCGTCGGTTCCCTTGGAAAAGGTGCCGGGCGGAGAGTGGAGCATGGCCACCGGACCCATCGAAACACATCTCCACCGTTCCTTCAACTGGGA
>URAQ01000077.1 GCA_900545875.1 uncultured Collinsella sp. | reverse complement strand
CCCGCGCCGCCGTCGTCCGCCTGGGCAACAACCTGATCGACAACTTTGAAGAGGAGCTCGCATGATCGACACCGAGCACGTTAAATGCGATACCTGTACCGCACCGGAGCCTATGGAGCTCGACGCCAGCGACGAGGCCTCGCGCGGCTGGCCTACCGTCGACATCGAGACCAATCCCTACAAGGCACAGTTCCCGCTGTTCCAGCAACACCCCGAGATCGCCTTCCTCGATAGTGCCGCCACCGCGCAGCGCCCTGCCTGCGTGCTCGACGCCGAGCGCGACTTCTATCAGCGCATGAACGCCAACCCCCTGCGTGGCCTGTACTCGCTGTCCGTCGAGGCCACCGACGCCATCGCGAAAGTCCGCCAGCAGATCGCCGACCTCATCGGTGCCTCACAGGCCAACGAGGTCGTCTTCACCCGCAACACGAGCGAGTCGCTCAACCTGGTCGCCAAGAGCTTTGCACCCACGGTGCTCGAGCCCGGTGACGAGGTCGTCATCACCATCATGGAGCACCACTCCAACCTGATTCCGTGGCAGCAGGTCTGCCGCGAGACCGGCGCCAAGCTCGTCTACCTCTATCCCACCAAGACCGGCCAGCTCACCACCGAGGAGGTTCTGGCCAAGGTGGGACCCAAGACCAAGATCCTGGCCGTGGGTCAGGTCTCCAACGTGCTAGGAGTCGAGAACCCGGTCAAGAACCTCGGCAAGCTCGTGCACAAGTACGGCGGCTATCTGGTCGTCGACGGCGCGCAGTCGCTGCCGCACATGCCGGTCGATGTGGCCGACCTGGGCGCCGACTTCTTTGCCTTTAGCGCGCACAAGGCCATGGGCCCCATGGGCATCGGCGTGCTGTGGGGCAAGATGGACCTGCTCAACGCCATGCCGCCAGTGCTTACCGGCGGTGAGATGATCGATTCGGTCACCGAGCAGGACGCCGTCTGGGCGCCCGTTCCCGAGAAATTCGAGGCCGGCACGCAGGACGCCGCCGGCATCTTCGCCACGGGTGCGGCACTCGACTACCTGGTCAACACCGTGGGTTACGAGAACATCCAGGCCCGCGAGCAGGCACTCGTCCACTATCTGATGGGCGAGCTCATGCAGCTCGACTTTGTCCAGATCATCGGCTCCATCTATTGGGACAACCACCACGGCGTTGTGAGCTTTAACGTCAAGGGCATCCACCCGCACGACGTCGCGAGCATCATGGACATGGACGGCGTCTGCATACGCGCCGGCCACCACTGCGCGCAGCCGCTGCTCACCTGGCTGGGCGTCGAGAACCTTGCCTGCTGCCGCGCCAGCGTGGCCTTCTACAACGACAAGGCCGACATCGACAAGTTCATCGCCGGCCTGCATCACGTTTGGAGAACGTTCAATGGGTAATCTGTACACCTCCACCACGTTTATGGAGCACAACTCGCACCCCGACTATAAGTATGAGATGGATGCTCCCACGCACGAGCACGACGGCATCAACCCCAGCTGCGGCGACGAGCTCACCTTGCAGCTGCGCGTCGAGAACGGCGTGATCGAGGAGGCCTCCTTTACCGGCCACGGCTGCGCCATCAGCCAGGCCAGCGCCGACATCATGGCCGACCTCATCACCGGCGAGACCGTCGAGGAAGCTCGCCGCCTAGCAGAGCTCTTCCTTGCCATGATCCGCGGCGAGCAGCTCTCCGAGGACGACCTGGAAGACCTGGACGAAGCCGCCCAGCTCCAGGACATCTCGCACATGCCCGCCCGCGTCAAATGCGCCGAGCTCGCCTGGCGCACCCTCAACGGCATGCTCACGGGACAAAATAATCAGTAGTATTTGTCCCAAATCTTAAGTATTTTGTTGGCCGAATCGCTTGGCATGAGCGGTTTGGCCATTTTCTATTCCGAGAGCTCAGCCTGTGCCTTCACCCGCGCATAAGCGCGCACGATACGAGATACGGTACTCTTGCTGATTCCCGTATACCGTTCGACCTCGCGCACCGTGTAGCCGCCATCGTGCAGAGCGAAAATGATTCTGTCTCGCCGCGAGGGCGCAACGGTCTTGAGTTCGTTGAGCGGCACGCCCAGGCGCTTCGCCATCTTTTCGGCAAAGGCATGCCGCTCCCACTCCGTCTCTTCCAGAACGGGCATCGCTGGATCGCAGCCGTCGGGCGTCGAAAGCGAATGGGTAATAAAGCCCTCGGCAGAACCAAAAAGCTCAAGCACGCAAGAAGGATCAGAAAACCCTCTCGCGACATCAGCCGCGTCACCGTCGTAAGCGCACAAATGCTCCGCAAAGCTGCTCCAGGGATAACGCTCGATTAAGCTGATGCCAGCCTCCTGCGGATCGGCGTGTACGGAGCGAATAGCCTCCATCACCTGCCAGTCGGTATCGAGCGAGCGCCGGTCAAAACGGTTCTGGAACAGATGGCCTGTGCGCCCCGTGCGTTTATTGAACCGCCGCGCGTACGTCAAAAGCAACCGGTGCATCGCCGCGCTCATCCTGTCCTCGTAATCTGCAAGCACCAAATGCACGTGAGTGCCCATAAGGCACCAGGCGATAACCGTCACATCCTCCTCGCGGCAGCACTCGCGCATCAGCTCCAAAAACTCCCACCGGTCTTCATCGCCCTCAAAGATGAGCTGCTTGTCCGTACCGCGGGCACAGACATAGTAAAAGCCGGTAACCGTTCTCCAAACGCGCTGCATGGCGCTCCCTTCGCCGGGATCTGCTTGCCATCCAATACAGCACGATTGAAGCGTGCCATCAAAACATTCACGCAAAACAATACACTCGCGCGGCCAAAGGCAGTAATCAGGCGGCGAACGGCACCGTTGCAACAGGTCAACCCCTGCAACGCTTACAAGAGCTGACCAAAAGCTTGCCAAAGACGGACCCCCTCTACGGAAGTTCGCGACCACAGAACATAGCGTTAAACCGTTTCAATTAAAACTTCCGGACTTCTCGCTACGAAAACTGAGCCGTTCGCCGAATATTCCGTGCATTTCGCGGTATTATAGGGGCTGCATGTCATGTCCCTTTCGAAGGGTCGCCCGGCAATCGCCAGCCACGGCCCCCAGACGGGACGCCAACACGATAGAGAGGAGAGGCATGCAGTACTCACAGGAAGTGGAGAACATGTGCCCCGTTGCCAAGGGTGCATACCACGGCCCCGCACCCATCCCCGAGGAGGGCAAGTGGGTCCAGGCTAAGGAGATTTCCGACATCTCCGGTCTTACGCACGGTGTGGGTTGGTGCGCACCTCAGCAGGGCGCCTGCAAGCTCACGCTGAACGTCAAGGACGGCATCATCGAGGAGGCCCTCGTTGAGACCATCGGCTGCTCGGGCATGACCCACTCTGCCGCCATGGCTTCCGAGATCCTTCCCGGTAAGACCATCCTCGAGGCCCTCAACACCGACCTCGTCTGCGACGCCATCAACGTGGCTATGCGCGAGATCTTCCTGCAGATCGTCTACGGCCGCAGCCAGACCGCGTTCTCCGAGGGCGGTCTGCCCGTGGGCGCCTCCCTCGACGACCTCGGCAAGGGCCTTCGCTCTCAGGTCGGCACCATGTTCGGCACCAAGGCCAAGGGCGCTCGTTACCTCGAGCTCGCTCAGGGCTACGTCACCCGCATGGCTCTCAACGACAAGAACGAGATCATCGCTTTCGAGTTCCTGAACCTCGGCAAGTTCACCGACGCCGTCAAGGCCGGCAAGACCCCCGAGGAGGCCATCGCTGGCGCTATGGGCCACTATGGTCAGTGGGAGAACGCTGCCAAGTACATCGACCCGCGCACCGACGAGGAGACTCACTCCGTCGCCAGCGTGTTCCCGGTTCACGAGTAGAAAGGGAGGGAAATAACTATGACTGTTACGTTCGAAGGTTACGAGCGCCGCGCTGACAAGATCAACAAGTGCCTCGCCGACAACGGCATCGCCTCCCTCGAGGAAGCTCTGCAGATCTGCACCGACAAGGGCTTCAACCCGCGTGAGATCGTCAACAACACCCAGTCCATCGCCTTCCAGAACGCCGAGTGGGCCTACACCCTCGGCTGCGCTCTCGCTGTCAAGCGTGGCGCCAAGACTGCTTCTGAGGCTGCCGCCATCATCGGCGAGGGCATCCAGGCCTTCACCGTTCCCGGCTCCGTCGCCGAGGACCGCAAGGTCGGTCTGGGCCACGGCAACCTGGGCGCTATGCTGCTCTCCGACGACACCGAGTGCTTCGCCTTCCTGGCCGGCCACGAGTCCTTCGCTGCCGCTGAGGGTGCTATCGGCCTGGCTCTGAACGCCAACAAGGCTCGCAAGAAGCCGCTGCGCGTTATCCTGAACGGTCTGGGCAAGGACGCCGCCCAGATCATCGCCCGCATCAACGGCTTCACCTATGTGAAGACTCAGTTCGACTACTACACGGGCGAGCTCAAGGTCGTCGAGACCATCCCCTACTCCGATGGTCCCCGCGCTGCCGTTAACTGCTACGGCTCCGACGACGTCCGCGAGGGCGTTGCCATCATGTGGCACGAGAACGTCGACATCTCGATCACCGGCAACTCCACCAACCCCACGCGCTTCCAGCACCCCGTCGCTGGCACCTACAAGAAGGAGCGCCTCGAGGCTGGCAAGAAGTACTTCTCCGTCGCTTCTGGTGGCGGCACTGGCCGTACTCTGCACCCGGACAACATGGGCGCCGGCCCTGCCTCTTACGGCATGACCGACACCATGGGCCGTATGCACTCCGACGCCCAGTTCGCCGGTTCTTCCTCCGTGCCTGCGCACGTCGACATGATGGGTCTCATCGGCATGGGCAACAACCCCATGGTCGGTGCCACCGTCGCCTGCGCTGTCGCCGTCGAAGAGGCCCTCAAGGCCTAATCGCGCCCGCGCGATGCTCAGATAGTTGAGCTTTGGAGCCGCTACCTTTCGAGGTAGCGGCTCTTTTTGTTTGCGCTGTCTCAAATTGGTTACTCTTATTAAAGGGTCCGATGTATCAGTTGTGGTGAAATACGGACTGAATTGCATCCATACAGGCCAAAACAGTCCGTATTCCACCGCAACTTATCAAATGGGCCGACCGAAGTGGCCGAGTCCACCTGACGCCCACCTGCCATATTTGCCCTTTACCGATTTGCCGAGTCTTTGCGGCCCCATTGCCGATCACCCGTGCGACAATGCGCCGGACGAGAAAGGAATCCGATGGAATCGACTGATGTACTGGTAATTGGATCTGGCATTGCGGGCCTTTGTGCCGCCATCGAAGCGGCACGCACGGGCGCAACCGTCGCTGTGGCAAGCGCCGGCAAGATTATGAGTGGATCGAGCTTCTTCCCCGGAACCTGGGGCCTGGGGCTTATCGGACCCGTTAACGAAGACGACGAACAGGACCTCATCGGCACCATCCAGACCGTCGGCGGCGGTGTCGCCGACCTCGAGCTTGTCCAGACGTTTGTGCACGGCATTCCCCAGGCAATTGAATGGCTCGAGCAAGACCTGGGCGTTGAGCTCCAGCGTCCGCAAAGCGCTGAGAGCGCTCAGCAAAAGCAGTTTATCCCCTGCTTTGACCACAAAACGCGCATGTGGCGCGGCCTCACCCGCAAGCCCCTTGAGGACGCTCTGACGGCCCGGATCGAGTCGCTCGGCATTCGTCTGCTCCCCCGCCATGAGCTTATCGACCTTGTTGAGGACACGAACGGCAGAATAACCGGAACCGTGCTCTACGACCTCACCGAAAATCGAATCGTGCCCTTTGCTGCCAAGGCCACGATTATCGCAGCCGGTGGCACAGGCGGCCTGTTCGAGCGCAGCCTTACGTCGGCCGATGTGCTCAGCTCCTCGCAAGCCATCGCATTGGCGCACGGCGCATCGCTTACCAATATAGAGTTCATGCAGATGATGCCCGGCCTCATCGAGCCCAAGCGAAACCTGGTCTTCAACGAGAAAACCTGGCGCTACGTACATGTAGACCAGCCGGCAGATATTACCGACGACAAGCTGGACGACCTGCTCGAGCAGCGCTCTGGATATGGTCCCTTCACGTCACGCTTGGCCTCCCGCGCTATCGATCTCGTCATCGATCAGGCAGGTGCCGAAGGTCTGGCACTCCACTACGACTTCCCCCGCGAGGATATCCCAGAGTTTGTGCAGACCTTTGCCAACTGGCTGCAAGACGAGCACGGCATCGCCCCGACTGACGAGATGCGCGTTGCGATGTACGCCCACGCCGCTAACGGCGGTATTAAGATCGATAAGACTGCGCACACGGGCGTTGAGGGCCTCTACGCTTGCGGCGAGGCGACAGGCGGCATGCACGGCGCCGACCGCATTGGTGGCTTGTCAAGTGCCAACGGCATCGTATTCGGACGCATCGCAGGCGCATCGGCAGCCCTTGCAGCGCAGCAAGAGCCTGAGACAGCCCTGATGGCGGATATCGACCTCCCCCACTACGGCATTGCCACAACAGATGCCGAACGCCTGACACACGGCCTTAAGCACACGATGAGCACCTATTGCATGATCAACCGCACCGAGACGGGCCTATCCGAGGCATTACACGAGCTAGAGGGCTTGAAGACAGAGGCAACGACCTTGAGCACACAGAAAGCCCAGGACAGCGAAGTCGCAGCCCTCGCCCGCCTGCAATCGCAGATTCAACTAGCACAGGAAATGGTCAAAGCCATGCGTAAGCGGACCGAAAGTCTCGGATCGCACTATCGAGCAGACTAAATCGATTCTCACTTTGAGTTTGATCACAACTTTTCAACATGCATCGAGCCCTGTGAGCATGATTCCTCTAAGGAGAACACGCCTACGGGGCTTTAGCCGTGTTTTCCCTAAGGGAATCACGGTGCAGACTTCGCGGCGCCGCGCCCTTTCGGGTTCGACCCCATGCGAGGTCAACAAAAAAAACGACCAGCCTGGGCCGGTCGCTTTAACAATCTTTGGGTGGGCCGTCAGGGGGTCAGCCTGCTGCGCAGGCGGTCGCTGCGGCGCTTCGCGCCTTGCGCGCTGCGCTGGCAAATGCTTACGCATTTCCTCAGCTCCGCGCTCCGACGGGTTCGACCCCATGTGAGGTTAACAAAAAAGCGACCAGCCTAAGCCAGTCGCTTTAACATGCTTTGGGTGGGCCGTCAGGGGGTCGAACCCTGGACCTTGGGATTAAGAGTCCCCTGCTCTACCAACTGAGCTAACGACCCAAAGCTAAAGTCCGTTGTGGCGGACTTTAGAGGAGATATCGTGTGGTGGGCCGTCAGGGGGTCGAACCCTGGACCTTGGGATTAAGAGTCCCCTGCTCT
>URAQ01000076.1 GCA_900545875.1 uncultured Collinsella sp. | reverse complement strand
AGCGAGCCGAGCACGTCGGGCAGCTCCGCAGCATCGACAGCTGCGGCAATACCAGAAGCCGTACCGGGCTGTGCCTTGATCATAACCAGATTATCGGTGCGCAGTACGCCGGTAACCAACTCGGACACCATGCGCTGCAGATGCAGGTCCTCGGCAAGGACATAGATGCCCTCGGGGAGCTTACGCAGTCCCATGTCCGCGATATCGCGCGAAACGGTCGCCTGCGTGCAATCGAAACCCATGGCGCGAAGCTCGTCTACCAAAACGCGCTGCGTGCGTACGTCCTTATTGCGAACAATATCTCTAATGGCATCCTGGCGCCCATTGCGTTTTTTGGCCATACAAAACCTCACTCCAAAAGATGGTGGAGACAATCACTTAGTGATTGAATAGTTTAGCGCTATTTGAAGGTTTTAGTGAATAAGAACGCATTTCGAAACAATTCCATGCAATTTATTTCGAAAATCACGCTACTAGACAGTCTTGGCGCCCGAACGGTTGAAAAAGGCCGCCAGATGCGTATACAACGCACACCGCGTGGGCTTGGCGCTGGCTATCGAACCATAGAGCAGCCCTAGGCCACGATGATTGCCCTTAAGGGCCGCAACCATCTGACGGGTACGCTGTGCTTCGAGCATATCATGCAAACGAGCCGAACGCTCTATTGAAGACACCCCATGGGGGCTCAGACACAAATTTTCGATGCAGGCGACCAGACCGGCATAGTAATACCGCTGGCAGACCAGTTTCAACTGATCGCTACCGCCCGCGACGGCGAGCGA
This sequence comes from uncultured Collinsella sp., assembly GCA_900545875.1. Classification (GTDB taxonomy): domain Bacteria; phylum Actinomycetota; class Coriobacteriia; order Coriobacteriales; family Coriobacteriaceae; genus Collinsella. The sequence goes on along the minus strand of URAQ01000076.1, from coordinate 6,498 downwards.
GTCGATAAGCCTGTCGAGCGCCCCGATATCATCAGAAAGCCTGGCAAACATCGTGGGGTCAAACGTCTCCGTAATCGACGGCGCCACTGCGTGAAAACGGGCACGGCCATATCCCGAAACGCGCTTTGCCTGCGAAAGTGCGAACGTCAAAAAAGACACCGTGCGAAATGCATCGCCATGCGCAAGGCATGCCTCAAAGAGGGCGCGATCGTACAGCACGCCAGAGGTTTGTCGGATTAAACCACAGGAGACCAATAGGGTCAGGCAAGCCGCCTGGTCCTCATCTTCAGAAACGAATGTCGCGTCCAAAACTCGGGAATGACGCTCGCGGTGAACATCGTAGCGATCGAGCGAAACAGAGGGAAACACGATGTCAGCCGAAGCGTCGCAGGAGCTTTCGACCATCTGCGAAAGGGACTGCGGCGCAAACCACTCACTGGCATTCATCGCAATGATCTGGGAGCCGCGCGAAGCCGCAAAGCCGGCACGCAGGCAGGCGTCAGGCGCTGGGTCCTCAACATCAATCAAATCAATATGAATGTCTCTGCCGGCAGCAACTTCGAGCGAATGGCGCACACCAGCTACCACGCCGCGGCAAACGACGACAATTTGCAAATCGTAGAGGTCTTGGTTCTGGACACTCTCGAGGGCGCGCATCGCATAGCTGGGCGAACCCTCAACAATCAGGATCACCGAAAGTCGCGGATGCGAACCACGTCGAACCAAGTTATCCGTCCTCTCGACAGCCATTAACACACTGCCGTTCATGGTACACCCCGTCATTTAATGCGGATGGTCGCCCGTCGCGATGCACGTCAAGAACAGATGTTGCACACGCCCCGCTCACAGGCACCGCACACAAAGATCGCCGTCAGGCAGTCACTTCCCTAATCGAGCGCCACAAGCTCGGTGGGGTCGTAGTCCACACCCATAAAAGTAAGACCGCATGCGGGCGCCGTAGGACCGGCAGCGGAGCGATCGCAGGCATCAATAACCTCGCGCATCCACTCGGGATCGCGGCGATGCATGCCGATCTCGACAAGGGTGCCCACAATGGTTCGCACCATCGAATGTAAAAACGCGTTGCCCTCGATGGTAAATGTGAGGATGTCCTCGCCAAAGGCGACCTCATGACCAAACTCGGCACGCATTACACAACGGTGCGTAGGCTTTCCCGCGGCAGAGGCGACCTTGCAAAAGCTCTTAAAGTCCTGCTCGCCCAAAAGCGCAGGGCAGGCGGCCGCCATCGCATCGACGTCGAGGGGATAGCGATGCCACCACACGGCACCGCGTGACAGCACGGGGCGCGCGTCACGGTCGGCAATGCGATAGGTGTAAGTGCGAGAACGCGCGTCAAAGCGCGCAGAAAAGCCCTTACGGGCCCTGTAGACCTCGTTTATGGCGATATCTTTGGGAAGGAGGGCATCCATAGCCCGCAGCCACCTACGGCGTGTCAGGGCGAGCTCAGCGTCCGCTACGGGCACGCTGATGTACTGAGCCACGGCATGTACGCCGGCATCGGTACGCCCCGCGCAAGTCAGATCAATCGGGCGGCGAAGCAGCGTCTCGATGGCTCGACGTAGCTCACCCGCAACCGTCGTCTGTCCCGGCTGCTCGGCAAATCCGCTATACGACGAGCCATCATAGGCCACGCGAAATACGAGCGTGGCGTCAAGCTCGGAAATCGAATTGAAATCAGACGGCGCAGTCATGGGCGCTCCCAACAAACAAGCAACGGTATCGCGACAAAAAAAGAGGGGTACGCGAACGTACCCCTCGAATATAGCCTATGCAGACGGAATGTCTACTCAGCGGTCTCCTCAGCAGGAGCCTCCTCGACAGCCTCGACCTTCTTGGGAGCAGCGGCCTTCTTGGGGGCCGGAGCAGCCTTCTTGGCCTTAGGCGTGCAAGGCTCGGTGACGAGCTCCATGATAACGATGGGAGCGTTGTCGCCCTTGCGGTTACCGAGCTTCATGATGCGGGTGTAACCGCCGTTGCGATCCTGCCACATGCCCTGGGCAGCCTTGTCGAAGATCTCGGCAACGAGCTGCTTATCGCCGAGCTTGGCGATAGCCAGACGACGAGAGTGCAGGTCGCCCTTCTTGGCCCAGGTGATGATCGGATCGACGACCGAACGCAGCGCCTTAGCGCGGGTCTCGGTGGTCTTGATGCGGTCGTTCTCGAAGAGGGCCTTAGCAAGGCTCTTCTTCATGGCCTTGGTGTGGCTCGCATCGGTGCCGAGCTTCAGGCCCTTCTTAACGTTATGACGCATGGTCTAGTTTCTCCTCAAATATGCGAAGCATTAAGCCTTCAGGCTCAGGCCCATGGACTCAAGCTTGTCCTTCACTTCCTCGATCGACTTAACACCGAAGTTACGGATGTTGAGCAGATCGTTCTCCGAGAACTCAACGAGCTGACGGACCGAGTGAATGCTGGCGCGCTTAAGGCAGTTGTAGGAACGGACGGAAAGGTCCAGATCCTCGATCTGCTTGTCCAGCTCGGCGTTGTCGTTGGTGACCTCGGGAGCGAAGATCGAAGCCTCCTCCTCGACCTCGGGGGTCTCGGCAAGGTTCATAAAGGCGGCCATATGCTGGTTGATGATATTGGCAGCCTGGACCACGGCGTCGCGCGGGGCGATGGAGCCGTTGGTCTCGATCTCGAGGACAAGGCGGTCGTAGTCGGTGTGCTGACCGACACGGCAAGCCTCAACGAGCTTGGCGCAACGGGAAACCGGCGAGTACAGCGAGTCGACGTGGATCACACCGATGGGATCGTTGTCGCGCTTGTTGGCCTCGCCAGAAACATAGCCGCGGCCATAGCCGATGCGCATGCTCATGGTGAGATGGCCACCCTCGGTGAGCGTAGCGATGTGCTGCTCGGGGTTGACCAGCTCAAACTCGGACGGAATAAAGAAGTCCGCACCGGTGACCTCGCAGGGGCCGTCAACCGAGATGGTGGCGGTCGCCTCGTCGGTCGTGCCGAGAGCCCTGAAGACAAGACCCTTGACATTCAGGACGATGTCGGTGACATCCTCGACCATGTTAGGGATGGTCATGAACTCGTGCTGCGCGCCATCGATCTGAATAGCCTCGACGGCGGCACCCTCGAGCGAGGACAGAAGAACGCGACGAAGGGAGTTACCCAACGTATCGCCGTAGCCACGCTCGAGCGGCTCGACGGAGACACGAGCAGACGTCTCGTTGATCTCTTCGACCTGAACCTGAGGCCTAATGAATTCTGACATGTATTACCTCCAGCCTCAGCAGCCCGGATGGACTACTTAGAGTAGAGCTCGACGATGAGCTGCTCGTTGATATCACCGCTGATCTGCTCACGCGTCGGCAGAGCGAGCACGTTACCAGACAGCTTCTCGATATCGACCTCGAGCCAGCCAGGGACCTCAAAGCGCTCGGAGGAAATCAGGGCCTCCTTGATGGGGAGGAGGTCACGGAACTTCTCGCCGACAGCGACGACGTCGCCGGCCTTGACGCGGTAAGACGGGATGTCCACGCGCTTGCCGTTCACGGTGAAGTGACCGTGACGGACGGACTGACGAGCCTCTTTGCGGGTGCGGGCAAAGCCAAGACGGAAGACGACGTTGTCGAGGCGAGACTCAAGGATGATCATGAGGTTCTCACCGGTGACGCCGTTCATCTTACGGGCCTTGTTGAAGTAGCCGTGGAACTGCTTCTCCAGAACGCCATAGATGAACTTGACCTTCTGCTTCTCGCGCAGCTGCATGCCGTACTCAGATTCCTTGCGACGGCGCTTGGGCTGACGGATAGATTCCTTCTTGCTGCTGTAACCGAGCTCAGCGGGATCGATCCCGAGCTGACGGCAGCGCTTAAGAACAGGAGTCCTGTCGATTGCCATATTGATACGATCCTTTCAGTTACACGCGGCGACGCTTCTTGGGGCGGCAGCCGTTGTGCGGAATGGGGGTCTTGTCCTGGATGCTCGAGACCTCGAGGCCAGCAGCCTGGAGGGAGCGGATGGCGGTCTCACGACCGGAGCCGGGGCCCTTGACGAAGACGGAAACCTTCTTCATACCGTGCTCCATGGCCTGCTTGGCAGCAGCCTCGGCAGCCATCTGGGCAGCGAACGGCGTGGACTTACGGGAGCCCTTGAAGCCCACCTGGCCAGCCGACTTCCAGGAAATGACGTTGCCCTGGGGATCGGTGATCGAAACGATCGTGTTGTTGAACGTAGAACGAATGTGAGCCTGGCCCACGGAAATGTTCTTACGGTCCGCGCGCTTCAGACGGGCAGTGCGAACGTTCTTCTTAGCAGTAGCCATCTATCTAGCGCTCCTTATTTCTTCTTCTTAGCACCGATCTGACGCTTCGGGCCCTTGCGGGTACGAGCGTTAGTGTGGGTGCGCTGGCCGCGGACCGGGAGGCCCTTGCGGTGACGAAGGCCTCGGTTGCAGCCGATGTCCATAAGGCGCTTGACGTTCTGGTTGCGCTCACGGCGGAGGTCGCCCTCAACCATGATCTGATTCTTGTCGATATAATCGCGGATGGCGTTAACCTCATCCTCGGTGAGGTCCTTAACGCGCGTATCCACGTTAACGTTGCACTCGACGCAAATCTTCGTCGCAGTGGTGCGGCCGATGCCGTAAATGTAGGTCAGACCGATCTCAACGCGCTTCTCACGCGGGAGGTCGACACCATTAATACGGGCCAACGTAGTCTCCTCTCTTAACCCTGACGCTGCTTATGACGGGGGTTCTCGCAAATGACGAGGACCTTGCCATGGCGCCTAATGATTTTGCACTTATCGCACATCTTCTTGACCGAAGGACGTACCTTCATCGTTCTTCCTTTCGGTAGCGCTCAAACTACTTCCCTACTATCTACTCGCCCAGCCGCAGGCGTTTAAAACTATGGCTGGTCTTCACACACAATCCGACCGTAGGTTGAGCTAAGCCTGCAGTCGGAAATGGAGTGCGTGTATGCGTGCCGCTATTTGTAGCGATAGGTGATGCGGCCGCGGGTCAGGTCGTACGGGGAAAGCTCCACGACAACCCTGTCACCGGGGAGAATACGGATGTAATTCATTCGGATCTTGCCAGAAATGTTGCACAGAACCGAATGACCGTTCTCGAGCTCGACCTTAAACATGGCGTTGGGCAACGGTTCCTTTACCGTACCCTCGAGCTCAATTGCGTCTTCCTTCTTCACAAGCAATCATCTTTCTCTAGAAAACGACAGCGATTGAGTATTCTACAACACGTATGTACGCATCGTAATAACTTCGTAATGGCTCCACAACTAAGTGGAACTTGTTACATTTCTCCGCCTTGGAGCGAACACCAAGCACCTTGCGCATCCGTGGTGAGAATCACCGGGCCGTCATTGGTAATGGCGACGGTGTTCTCGTAGTGCGCGGCGGGCAGGTGGTCGTTGGTCGTGACGATCCAACCGTCGGAACCCGTGCTCACATGGTTGGAACCCATCGTAACCATCGGCTCAATGGCAATGACCATGCCGGCCTGGAGGCGAACGCCCCTCCCCTTCTTTCCATAGTTAGGAACGTTGGGGTCCTCGTGCATCACGCGGCCAATGCCATGGCCCACATAATCACGAAGCACGCCGTAACCGTGAGACTCGGCGAGGGACTGAACGGCATAACCGACGTCCCCGATATGGTTACCGGGAACAGCCTGCTCGATGGCAGCCTTAAGGCAATCGCGCGTGACCTCGCACAAAGCCTTGGCTTCGGGCGTGGGGGTGCCGACGAAAAACGTCCAAGCGTTATCGCCGACCCAACCGTCAACGACAGCTCCCGTATCAATGGAGATGATATCGCCATCGCGCAGGATCATGTCGGGGTTGGGAATACCGTGAACCACGGCATCGTTGATCGATGCGCAGATGGTTCCCGGGAACCCGCCGTAGCCCTTAAAGGCCGGGGTGCCGCCATGCATGCGGATAATCTGCTCCGCGAGCTGATCGAGCTCAAAAGTCGAAACGCCGGGGCGCACCATGGCTCCAACGTGGCGGAGCGCCATCTTAGATAGCGCTCCTGCCTTCTTCATCTGCTCGATTTGCGTTGCAGACTTAATCTTGATCATAGACCGAGAGCCTCTTTGACATCCCCGTACACGGTCTCGCGAGCCTGGTCACCGTTGACCGACTTGAGCAGACCCTGGCCACGATAGTAGTCGACGAGCGGGCTCGTGGACTTCTCGTAGACGTCGAGACGGTTCTTGATGGTCTCAGGCTTGTCGTCGTCGCGCTGATACATCTCGCCACCGCACTTGGGGCAGGTGGCATCGGCAGCGGTGCCGGTGTAACCGCAGGCGCGGCAGGTGCGACGCGAAGACAGACGATCGATAATGACCTCGGGGGCCACATCGACCAGAAGGGCGCAATCGATCTCGCGACCCATGGCGGAGAGCTCGGAATCGAGCGTCACAGCCTGGGCGGTGTTGCGCGGGAAGCCGTCGAGGATGAAGCCCTGCTGGGCGTCATCGGCGGCAAGGCGCTCCTTGAC
>URAQ01000075.1 GCA_900545875.1 uncultured Collinsella sp. | reverse complement strand
TGCTGGCACTGCACGAAGGGCACGCGCCTGGCCTGGGGGCACCGCATGAGATCGTGCATACGGGTCGTCGCGGCAAAAAGCTGGGGCACTTGTTCAAGCGCGCGGCGGTGCCAAAAACCGCGCTCGAGATTGTCAAGCAGACCCGCTCGGCAGATCGCGCCACGGCGGGTGAGATGATCTCGCTGGGCCTGGATGGGTTTGTGGAGCTGCACGGCGACCGTTACTTTGGCGACGACGCCGCTGTGGTGGCTGGCATTGGCTGGAAAGACGGACGCCCCGTAACGGTTATCGCCATCGAGCGCGGCACCACGACCAAAGAGCGCATGCGTCGCAACTTTGGTATGGCACATCCCGAGGGCTACCGCAAAGCGCGTCGCCTTATGCGCCAGGCCGAAAAGTTTGGTCGACCGGTTCTGTGCCTGGTCGATACTTCGGGCGCGTTTTGCGGCATCGGCGCCGAGGAGCGCGGCCAGGGCGAGGCGATTGCCCGGAATCTCATGGAGATGAGCGGCCTTAAGACGCCGATTGTCTCGGTGGTAACAGGCGAGGGCGGCTCTGGTGGCGCGCTGGCGCTGTCCGTGGCCGACCGCATCCTGATGCTCTCGAGCTCGGCCTATTCGGTCGTGAGCCCCGAGGCCTGTGCGTCGATTCTGTGGAAGGATACCGAGCGCGCGGATGAGGCCGCCGAGGCGCTTAAGCTCACGGCCCCCGATCTGTTGGCGCTCGGCATCATCGACGGCATTGTCGACGATAGGGGCCTGTCGCATGAGGAGATCGCCGGTGCCGTCATGTCCTCGGCATTTGATGCCTTCGATACGCTTGGGCGGCTCGACGACGCGACCCTCACAAACCTCCGCTACGAAAAGTACCGCGCAATCGGTCAGTATCGCACGATGTGACAAAGGGACAGTCCGCATGTCACATTGGGAAAGGGTCCCTGTGTCACAAGTTTCTAACACCTCGTTTACAACGACGGTCTCATCAAACGCCATGGCCGTGGTGGACTATCTGTCCAAAAGCATGATGTCGGCGTTGCCGTTTATTGTCTGCGCGGCGTTGTTCCGCACCGTCGCCGTCATTATGGGCGAAGGCATGCTGGGCCTATGGTCTGCCGATTCCGAAATCTATCGCCTGTTCTACAGTTGGCTCTATAACGCCGGCTACTACTTTTTGCCCATTTATCTTGGTTGGGCGGCCGCTCGCCAGCTCGGTTGCTCGGAGCAGCTGGGCATGATGCTGGGTGGCGTATTGATTGCGCCCGATCTGCTTAAGCTCGTCGATGTCGCATCGACGACGGGGGCATCGATGACTTCCGTGTATGGCCTGCTTCCCGCGCCGGTCAACGATTACACGACGACTGTTATTCCGGTTCTCATCTCGGTACCCGTGCTTTGGCAAGTGGAGTGTTTCTTTCAGCGCGTTATCCCTAAGGCCGTGGCGTTTTCGTTCGTTCCGTTTGCGACCATGCTTGTCATGGTTCCGGTTTCGCTGTGTATTACGGCGCCGGCGGGCAGCTATCTGGGCATGCTGTTGGGCCAGCTTATGTTTATGCTTGGCAATTCCGGTGGCATCGTGTCGCTGCTCACGCTCATGGGGCTTGCCGCGGGCTGGGAGTTCCTTAAGATCGCGGGCGTCAGCAACGTTGTCCTATCGCTCGCCTATGCGCAGTTTATGAGTGTGGGAACGGATTCGTGCATCCTGATCGCCGCGACGATGGCAACGTTTGCCGTTTGGGGCATGCCCTTTGGCGCGTCGCTCCGCGTTGCGGATAAGGACGAGAAGACGCTCATGCTGGGCTATTCAATCTCGGGTGTTCTTGGCGGCGTAAGCGAGCCGGCGCTGTACGGTTGCGGCTTTAAATATGGCAGGTGCCTGACGTGCATGGCCATTGGCGGCGCCGTCGGAGGCCTTGTTGCGGCCGTGGGCCACGTTACGGCCTATACCATCGGCATGACGAATGTCCTCATGGTCATTGGCTTTGCCACGGGCGGTATCTCGAACCTGCTGTGGTGTTGCGCTGCCGGCGGTGTGTCATTTGCGGTGTCTGCGGCGCTGAGCTACTGCTTTGGTGTGGTGCCGACGAAGGAACAGACGACGGAGGACGGAGCCGATTCGCCCGAAACAGTGGCGAGCGCTGCTGAAGTAAGCGCATAAACCTGTGCGACAAAAGGACGATTCTTTTGTCATGCTCCAAGGCCGTGGCCCGTGCGGGCTGCGGCCTCTTTGTATCTGGGAGACAAAGTGGCTACACTACAATCCGTTTGAGCAATAGATATATAAGTAGAACCGTGGGGGCGGATGTAGATGGTCGAGTGGATTGTTAGGCGCGCACAGGGCGATCGTGCGCGTGTGGGCACGTTAGCTGGCATGGTGTGTATTGTCGCCAATGTTGCGCTTTGTGCTGCGAAGGGTGCAATTGGTGTGGTTTCGGGATCGGTTTCGATTGTGGCGGATGCCATGAACAACCTGTCCGATGCCAGCTCGAATATCGTGAGCGTGCTGGGCTTTAAGCTGGCGAGCAAGCCGGCCGACCCCGAGCATCCTTACGGCCACGGTCGCTACGAGTATCTCTCGGGTCTGGTCGTGGCGGCGCTCGTGCTGCTGATTGGCGTTGAGCTGGTGAAGTCCTCGGTTGAGCGCATCATCCACCCCGAACCTGTCGAGTTCTCGCTTGCCCTGGTGGCAGTTCTAGTGCTTTCGATGGTCGTAAAGCTGTGGATGGCGGCCCTCAACCAAAAGCTCGGTGACCGCATTGAGTCCGAGACGCTGCATGCGACCGCGCAGGATTCCAAGAACGATGTCCTAGCCACGGGCGCCGTGCTGGCGTGCGCGATTGTTTCGCAGGTGACGCACATCAATCTTGACGCATGGGTCGGCCTTGCCGTTGGCGCCTATATTGGCTGGAGCGGCTTTGAACTCATCAAGGATACGGTGAGCCCACTTTTGGGCCAGTCGCCCGATCCTAAGCTGGTCAAGCACATTCGAGACAAGATCATGAGCTATCCCGGCGTTTTGGGCGTTCACGATCTGATGGTTCACGACTATGGCCCGGGCAGGAAGTTCGCAAGCGCTCACGCCGAGATGGCAGCCGAGGCCAGCCCGCTGGAAAGTCACGACACGCTCGATAACATCGAGCAGGCGTTTAGGGACGAGGACGGCATGATCGTCACACTCCATTACGATCCCATCGTGACCGATGACCCCAAGCTGGCGAGCATGCGCCTGCGCATCAACGCTATGGCTCAACAGATCGATAGCCGCCTCTCGATTCACGATCTGCGCTGTGTGCCGGGTCCCACGCACACCAACGTGATCTTTGACTGCGTGCGTCCCTCGGATCTGCAGATGAGTGCCGAAGACGTAAAACACGCGCTGGCACAACGGGTAGAGTCGGAATACCCCAAGTCGATTGCCAAGATCACGATCGACGAAGACTACGTAGGCCATACCCACGAGTAGGGCTGCGCCGGTAAAGCTAGGTATACAGAAGGGGAGAGCATGAAGCGTCTATATCTACTCCGCCATGGTCAGACGGAATTCAACGTCAAAAAGCTCGTCCAGGGTCGCTGTGATTCACCGCTCACCGATTTAGGCCGTCAGCAAGCCGGGATGGCAGCCGCATGGCTCAAAGCCCACGGCGTCGTCCCCGACAAAGTGGTCTCATCACCCTTAGGCCGAGCCATGGACACAGCTCAGCTCGTTGCAACCGAACTCCTCGGCCCGGACGCAGCAGTCGAGCCCTGCGAAGGCATCATCGAGCGCTGCTACGGCACCTTCGAAGAGGGCCCCCACGACGCCCTGCCCACCGACGTCTGGGATCCAGGCGAGGACTTAATCCCATTCGGAGGAGAAGGAAGCCAGGCACTGCAAGAGCGCATGGTAGACACCCTCACCAATATCATGGGCTCCGAGGGCATCGAAACCCTCCTAGCAGTAAGCCACGGCAGCGCCAGCCGCCAATTCATCAAGGCTGCAGCCCCAGAGGGCTTCGAGCTCCCAACAAAACTCCCCAACTGCGCCATCATGATCTTCGATTTTGACGAGGAAAAGCCACAAGCAGAAGGTGAGCCAATGCAATGTAAGTTCACCCTCCAGCAAATAGTGGACCCCCAACAAAGTCATTAGCAGTGTGAGCAGAGTTAAGCAGACATCAACGTGTCGTCTCCCGAGCTTGGCAGAGGGGCGGCGAAATATATTAAGTTTGTCGCGAGTTCCGCACGCAAAGGAAAGCACTTAATGTGCTTTCCGTCTTGCGCAGGACTGTAGAGCAGCAAACTTAATATATTTCGCCGCCCCTCTGCCAAGCCCAGGCGACTCCACGCACTTTACCTGCGTAAACAATGTGAGTGAAATATGAATCTCGATGGATACGCCCGCAGCCGTGTATACTAAACAGCTGTGTGTAACCAGGGGAGTATTCTGGCTGGACAAAATGCCTGCTTAATAGGGTTGTCAGGTAGTCCGGACGCAATACAAGGCTGGGGAGCACGTCGTGTAAGTAGTGGTCCTCTAGGGGCGTACGCTCGGTGGTGTACGCATTGTCCCAAGACCACGCGAGAGTTGGGATCATATCTTGATCAGCATGATTCTCGGCCGCAAGATTGGCATGACCCAGGTTTGGGACGAGGACGACAACGTCGTTCCCGTCACGGTCATCCAGGCTGGCCCCTGCGCTGTCTCGCAGGTTAAAACTCAGGCAACCGACGGCTATGACGCCGTCCAGATCGGTTTCGGCGACATCAAGGCCAAGAACGTGAACAAGCCCATGGCTGGTCACTTCGCCAAGGCTGGCGTCGAGCCTGTCCGCTTCCTTCGTGAGGTCCGCGTCGAGAACGGCGAGGAGCACAAGGTCGGCGAGGTCGTCACCGTCGCTGATTTCGCTGATGTCGAGAAGGTCGACGTCATCGGTACCTCCAAGGGTAAGGGCTTCCAGGGTCGCATCAAGCGCTGGGGTCAGCGCCGCGGTCCTATGACGCATGGTTCTCACTTCCAGCGTCACCCCGGTTCTATCGGTCAGTGCGCCTATCCTGCGCGCGTCCTCAAGGGCGTCAAGATGGCCGGTCACATGGGTAACGAGCGCGTTACCGTCAAGAACCTTTCCGTTGTCCGCATCGATGCCGAGCAGAACCTCATCTTGGTCAAGGGCGCTGTCCCGGGTGCCAAGAATGGTCTCGTCGCCATCCGTATGGCCTAAGGGCCCAGCCCATTTAGCCCAGCGTCATACCAAGGAGAACACTTAAATGGCAAAGTTTGAAGTAAAGAACAGCGAGGGCAAGAAGGTCGCCGAGGCCGAGCTCGCCGCTGAGGTGTACGGCATCGAGCCGAACATCCACGTTATGCACCACATCGTCAAGTGCCAGATGGCCTCTTGGCGTCAGGGCACCCAGTCCGCTAAGGGCCGCTCTGAGGTTTCCGGTGGCGGCAAGAAGCCTTGGCGTCAGAAGGGCACCGGCCGTGCCCGCCAGGGTTCCATCCGTGCTGCCCAGTGGCGTCACGGTGGCGTTGTCTTCGCCCCCAAGCCCCGTTCCTACGCTAAGCGTATGAACAACAAGGAGGTCAAGCTGGCTATGCGCTCCGCGCTGTCCGCCAAGCTGGCCGATGGCGAGCTCGTGCTCGTCGACGACTACGGCTTCGAGAAGCCTTCCACCAAGGCTGCCGTTGCCATGCTCAAGGCTCTCGGCCTTGAGGGCAAGCGTCTGACCATCATCGTTCGCGATGAGGACGTCAACGCCTACCTGTCGTTCCGCAACATTCCCAAGACGTTCATCATCACCGCTGACGAGGCCAACACCTACGATCTCGTCAACAATAACGCCGTGCTGATGCCCGCCGACATCGCCGCTCACTTCGGGGAGGTGCTCGCCTAAATGACCGCTCACGAGATCATCATCCGCCCGATCGTGTCCGAGCGTTCCTTCTCCGGCATGGAGCTGAACAAGTACACGTTCGAGGTCGCCAAGGATGCTAACAAGTATCAGATCAAGGACGCTGTCGAGGAGATCTTCGGCGTCAAGGTCGTTCGCGTGAACACCCTGACGGTCAAGCCCAAGACCAAGCGCGTGCGCTATGTCGCCGGCAAGACCCGTTCTTGGAAGAAGGCCATCGTCACGCTGGCCGAGGGCGACACCATCGAGGTCTTTGGCAACCAGGCCTAAGACTCGCTGCTGTTGAGTGAGCTCATGCCTCCCAAATAGGGGAGGCGAGAGCTCAAGGTTTTGGGCGTATAAAATGGACACGCCCGGAACCGTGTATACGTCCGGTGTCATCGCACCCGAGGCAGAACCTCGAATCCCTGTCTGCGATGGCTAACGGATTCCTATTGAAAGGGATTGTAATGGCTGTAAAGCACCTTAAGCCGACCTCCGCTGGTAGGCGTTGGCAGACGATCTCCGACTTCTCCGAGATCACCTGCACCAAGCCCGAGAAGTCTCTTCTCGAGCCCCTGCCCAAGAAGGCCGGTCGTAACAACAACGGCCGCATCACCACCCGCCACCAGGGCGGCGGCGTGAAGCGTCGTTACCGCGTAATCGACTTCAAGCGCAACAAGGACGGCGTGCCCGCCAAGGTTGCCACGATCGAGTACGATCCGAATCGTTCCGCTCGCATCGCTCTGCTGCACTACGCTGACGGTGAGAAGCGCTACATCCTGGCCCCCAAGGGCCTCGAGGTCGGTCAGACCATCATGTCCGGTTCTGACGCCGACATCAAGCCGGGCAACGCTCTGCCCCTCGCCGACATCCCCGTCGGTACGCTCATCCACGCCGTCGAGTTCCAGCCGGGCAAGGGCGCTGCTATCGCCCGTTCCGCCGGTAACTCCTGCCAGCTGATGGGTAAGGAGGGCAAGTACGCTATCGTCCGTATGCCTTCCTCCGAGATGCGCCGCATCCTCGTTACCTGCCGCGCCACCGTCGGTGAGGTCGGCAACGCCGATCACTCCAACATCGTCATCGGCAAGGCCGGCCGTAAGCGTCACATGAACGTGCGCCCGACCGTCCGCGGTACCGTCATGAACCCTGTCGACCACCCGCACGGCGGTGGCGAGGGCAAGAACCACACCTCTGGTCGTCCCTCTGTTACCCCCTGGGGTAAGCCGACGAAGGGCCTTCGTACGCGCAAGAAGAAGAAGGTCTCGAACCAGCACATCATTCGTCGCCGTAAGAAGTAATTTCGGATACCGAGTTTTAGGAGAAAGCACTTATGAGCAGAAGTCTCAAAAAGGGCCCGTTCGTGGAGACTCGCCTTCTCTCGCGTATCACCGCGATGAACGAGGCTGGCAAGAAGGACGTCGTGAAGACCTGGTCCCGCGCGTCCACCATCTTCCCCGAGATGGTCGGCCACACCATCGCCGTCCACGACGGTCGCAAGCATGTTCCCGTGTACGTCACCGAG
>URAQ01000074.1 GCA_900545875.1 uncultured Collinsella sp. | reverse complement strand
CAGAACTACACGCTCGCCAGCGACGGATCCGCAAGCTTTACCGTAGCGGCCTCGGGCAGTGCGGGCGGCACCGGCAACGGTACCGGCGGCGGCAACGGCAACGATGCCGCCACGGACAGCGCCGACAAGAACGGCAAGGGCAACAAGAGCAAGGGCTCGGGCGAGAAGCTCGCCGGCACGGGCGACGGCTCTGGCATCGCCGCCGGGCTCGCCGCTGCCGCCGTGGCGACGACGGTCGCCGGCGCAGCAATGCTTGCCAGTGACCGCGAAAACAACGAAGGCGCTAGCGAATAGGCAAGCCGGTTTTCAGACGCATCGGCTCAATCAGGGGCGCGGAATACCGTTCTGTGCCCCTATTTTTGACATGAAGGGGCAGCGCATAAAGGACGCCTCGCAGGTTGAACGACCAGCCACCATGCCGCCAGATGCGCGGGCGTAAGTCTGGCCCGAACGCCGACGTCGGCTACATCACCATGTTCAGCGCGTTCACAAATTCCTGGGCCTGGGAGCGGTTGCTCAGGCTAAAGACACAGGCAGTCAACAACCTGTTGCGCAGAAAAACATTGCGGCCCTTGATCCTGTTAACGCCCGTGATGTCCTTAAGGTAGACAATCTCGATATGCTTGCCGCCGAAAGTGCCCTTCTTGAGCACCTCGATGCGGTTGGGGTAAATCCTGACGTCTTTAAACCCGCCCGAACCTTTGTCCTGGAACAGCAAAGTGTTGTTATCCATGCGTGTCACTCCCGCGGGGTTCGCTAAAACTGCCTCTATGGCCACATTTTAGTCACCGCAAGGCTCCCATGCGAAGGTGCCAGACAGCACAGCAATTCGTGTCCGCGCGAGGCTTTAAGCTAAATGCGATAAAGATACATTCCACAAGAGGAAAGTGGGGCGACAGTGATGGGCGAACTGGTAAACCGTGGAGAATCGGCAATCGTGCCAGAAGTTTTTTACAAGCAGGTTTCCTCGATTCTCAACGCCGCTCGCGACAAGGCCTATACCGCCGTTAACTTTGCGATGGTTGAGGCGTATTGGGAGATCGGCAAGAGCATTGTTGATGAACAGGGCGGAGAGGAGCGCGCAGCATATGGAGAGGCATTGATTGCAGGCCTCTCCAGAAGGCTTACCGCGGATTTCGGAAGAGGCTTTGGCATCGCAAACCTTCGCAATATGCGTCAGTTCTTTCTTGCGTTTCCAATTCGCGACGCACTGCGTAGCGAATTGAGCTGGACTCATTACCGCAGGTTGATGCGCATTCCCGACCCTGATGCTCGAACATGGTACATGAACGAATGTGCCGATTCTCGCTGGAGCACGCGTCAGCTCGAGCGCCAGATCAACACCATGTTCCGCGAGCGCCTACTTGCCAGCAAAGACAAAGAGGCCGTCATCCAGGAAATCCAAAAGAGCGCCCCGGCTCGTCGCCCCGAGGATATCATCCGCGACCCATATGTACTGGAGTTTTTAGGTTTCTCGGACGATACTGCGTTTCGCGAGAGCGATCTAGAGCAGGCGCTCATCACGCATCTTCAGAAGTTCCTGCTGGAGCTTGGCCGTGGTTTCGCTTTCGAGGCGCGCCAAAAGCGCATCACCTTTGATGGGCGCCATTTCTATATTGACCTTGTGTTTTACAACTATCTGATGCGCTGCTTCGTGCTCATCGACCTTAAGACCGATGACCTTACGCATCAGGACCTGGGCCAGATGCAAATGTATGTGAACTACTACACGCGCGAGCTCATGAACGAAGGCGACAATCCGCCTATAGGCATTGTGCTCTGCGCGGACAAAAGCGACTCGATTGTCGAGTACACGCTGCCCGAAGACAACGACCAAGTGTTTGCCGCCAAATACTTGCCGTATCTTCCAAGCAAGGAAGAGCTGGCGCGCGAGCTGAGTGCCGAGTACCGCGCCATCAACGAAGCGACTAATGGCGAAGCGCAAGGGTAGCAGCACGTTGCGACCGATGCCCCCGACGGCGTTTCATATCCCCCGACATAAGAGGAGCGCTCCATGACAGACAGACCGAAAACGACACTGCGCGACTGCATCTATGGACTTGCCGTCGGCGACGCGTTGGGCGTTCCTTACGAGTTCAGGGCCCGCGGCACGTTCGAATGCACGGACATGATCGGCTACGGCACGCATGGGCAGCCCGCCGGCACCTGGAGCGACGACACATCTATGACGCTTGCCACCTGCGACTCGATTAGGGAGCTCGGACATATCGACACCGTAGACATGCGCGACAAGTTCGTAAGCTGGATTGACCGCGGCGAGTATACGATCGACAGCGTCTTCGATTACGGCGGCACGACCGCCCGCGCACTTCGCTCCGGCAAGGGAGGCTCCGGCGAGCGCGACAACGGCAACGGCTCACTCATGCGCATCGCACCCCTGGCATTCACCGGTGCGACAGACGAAGAGATCTGCGAGGTCTCCGCGATTACGCACGCCCACAGGACGTCGACTAACGCATGCGTCATATTTGTCGAGCTGGTGAGGAGCGTGATGAACGGCGAACTTCCCTCGTGGGTGCTCCACCTGAAAGACGTGCCCGAGCACGAAATCAGGTCTGGCGGCTTCGTGCGCGACACGCATAAAGCTGTTACCTGGTGCTTTGTGAACACCACCAGCTACGAAGACTGCGTGCTTACCGCCGTCAACCTGGGCGACGATACCGACACCACCGCAGCCGTCGCCGGCGCCCTCGCGGGCACGGCCTATGGTATGGACGCCATCCCGCAGGAGTGGATTGATGTCCTGCGCGGTAAAGAGCTGATTGAGAGTTGCCTGTTTTAGGTCGCCTCTTTAGCAGAAACGAGATAGATGTCTCCCACCGCGGCCTGTGAGGTAAAATCTTGACCGCCGCGGAATCCGCCTGCGGGCAACGCTCCGATCTCCGATTGGGGTGAAGCCTATGAACTTGTTTCTCGAAATCCTGCGCCTCTCGATGTATGTGACCGGCATCGTCCGGAACCTCTACTCGATCTGGCGGGAATATAAGCAGTAACGGATAGCGAAGGGAGTCATGAAAAGGGCCGGTTGCAGCCGGCCCTTTAGACGATAGCACCTGCGTTGCCCGCGTCTCCAAAGTTGACCGACTGAGGAGCGGGTTCCGCGGCACAACCTGATTTTACCCAGCGAAGAGGCTCTTTTGCAGTCGCTCCA
The DNA here is from genome assembly GCA_900545875.1 of uncultured Collinsella sp. Taxonomy (GTDB): domain Bacteria; phylum Actinomycetota; class Coriobacteriia; order Coriobacteriales; family Coriobacteriaceae; genus Collinsella. The sequence continues at coordinate 4,230 of URAQ01000074.1, read as the reverse complement.
CCGTTTATTTACATCTACCGCCATCGGCATACAAAAGAGCCGGAGGGTTACATATAGGCAAGAAAACCTTAGCTCCTCCGGCTCAGTTTCAGCTTAGCACATTGAGGTGAACTAAGCGGCAGACGCGCATCTCGGGGATACGTAAGTAGACGCTAACAAGAGTAATAAGCGGCTTAAAGATACGGACCATCTCACAGGTACGGCACCGACGTGTTTCTCATACCGCTGCACCCAACAATCCCTCATTCGCAACAATATTCTGCCGCGACATTGAAAACTCCTGCACGGCCCGCCTAATCGAAAGAGCAGAGCCCGGCGGCTGACGCCTCGGGCTAGGGTTACCCACCGATTGAACCCGCGTTCAGCCTTTAGCGCTTAACGTATTCAAGAAGTGAATCGCAAACCACCATGTATCCGGACCCGGGAACGGAATAATAGACAACGCCATCCGCGTCCTGCCATGCGACGACGCCATCAACGCCCGTTCGCTCCAAGACATACCAAGCAGGATCAATGCCGGGGCGGTTTTCACGTTCCCTCCGCGTTGCGCCTACAACATCAAGCCTCGGCGATTTGCAGATACCCGTGAGCTCATGTCCGTTGACGCTGGCGAAGGAGCAGCCCTCGAGGTAGCTTCTATACTCCTTTGCAAAGCTCAGGCCCAGCTTAGCCTCCGCCTCGTCAATCGCGCCGGAGTCAGCCGCGCCCAAGCATCTGAAGTTCGGAAGCTCGGAAAGGCTCTGACATACGCTGCTCATCCCAACACCTCGCTATTCCAGCACCTGCGCCATGTACTCCCAGAAGGCTTTCCTCTGGGCGTCCCAGTTGTTCCCATCGGCGTGCACATCGGACTTCGTCAACTTATGCCAAATCTTCGAGTTCCCTCCAAGCCTATGCTCCTCCTGCGTAAGGATCGCCAGCGTCGATTCGACCTGCTGCCCGATATGGTGGAGTTCATAAGCCTCACCAGTGGCGGGATCGAGTGCCGCCAGGCCCTCCTTCATCCTCTCAAGGTTCGTGTGCCCCATCTCATCAGTAAAGGTGAGATCGATATCGCGAATAAGAGCTGTCTTGCCGTTGACCATCTTGGGGGTAAGCCCTGCGATTTTGATAATCTCGTACTGATCCATGTCGTTAAATTGCTTGAGGACATCGAGCGGGAGCCCAGACTCCTTCTGAATTGTCGCAACCTGGTTCATCGTCAAACCACCGGTGGTGGCGCCCCTTAAAGCTTGGGTCTTCCCGGCGCCTCCGCACAGCGCACCACCAATCGCACCCCACATGAAGCCTTCGCTGCCGCTAAAGGCCCCGGCCTTCAGAGCCTCATCCATGTCACCCGTCTCGATGCCCTTGAAGATGGCAGCAGAAGCGCCGCTGATGGCGCCGGAGGACAGCGCGACCACGGCTCCGGACTTGGCCGAGACAGCAAATATCACGCTTGCAGCAGGCGCCCCGGCGGCGCCGGTAACAGCGGATACCGTGACGCACACAAGGATGACCCCCGTGCCGACAGCGATGTTCCTCACCACCTGGTCGTAGGTGTCATCGTAGTCCTCGAATGCCTTGACAGCGGTCTGGCCGTCTTCACCGAGCGTGAAGACGTAGCGCTCACCGCCGAAGGCTTCTTCAAGATCCGCAAGCGTATAACCAAAGTAGATGTTCGACTGAGTGTTGTAGGAGAGCTCCTCAAGATATTCTTTCGAGACATAGGTTGTCTGAACGTTCTCGACGTAGTACTCGTCGGAATCAATCTTCTGGACAAGGCCAGAATATACGGCGTCCGCCACGTAGCGCTGAAGATCAGGGTCGGAAAGGGCCTCGAACTCGAGGCCTGCCGTCTGAATGGCGGCGACCTTATTCACCGATCCGGATGCTCCCACGCCAGACGACCCTCTGGACTGCTCAGTAGAGGACGCGCATCCCGGAAGCCCGGACACCACCATCACGATGACGAGCATCAGGGTAATGGCTCGCCTCATCGCCCACCACTGCCTTCCTCGCCATCGAGATCTGTATCGGGCACAGCGAGCCCAGATTCGCTGGAAGCACCGGCAGCAGCCATCTTCTTACGCCGGGCTATCAAGATGGACGCGAAGATAAGGACGGCGGCCACGGCAAACAGAGCAAGAACGGGGCCGCCCATGCCGGCGATGCCCCCGTTCTTGCCAGAACTCTCATTGGCCGCGGTATCGGTCTTTTTCGAGGCGCGCTTGAGCGTTCCATCGTCCGCGACGGTCGTTCCCTCCGCAATCTGTCGTTGAGCCTCGGCAAGTGTCATGTTGTTGGCGACCGAAGCCTTCATGGCATCGTTGGTACCCACATAGATTCTCTTGGTCGTGGCCTCCTCACCCGTATTGGGGTTCTTCACGGTCACCGTGTAAATGCCCTCGTCTTCGAACACCGCACCGTCGGTCGCCGTCTTGTTGAAGCGCACGTCCTCGGTAAGGCCATCGCCGGTGCTGTCGAGAACCTCCCTCTTCACACTCACGTCAAGATAGTGTGACCCAGCCATGTCAATCCGGAAGCCACTCGAGGTGACTGAGCCGTTGAACAACTCGTCATTCGTCGCAGTGTCGAAGAGGAACATCATGGTGTTGCTGTTGCGCACCTTGAACTTGAAGAAGATGCGATAGTTGTTGTAAGCCGGCCTGAACGGCAGGAGGCCTGGCGACTCGATCTCGTAGTCGAGAGCCACCTCGTAATCGCCCTCCTCATACATGTCGATATGGGTGTTGGCGCCGACTTCTATGCTCGAAAGGTATTCAGTGCTGACGGTGGGCTCGGTTGAGGCGTTCTGGTAATCGGTATGCTTGGTTATGAGGGTACCGTGACCGAAATCAGTCTTGGGAATGCCGAAATACTCGTCGTACCCGTTTTCGTCGCCGGAGATTTTTCTTTTATTGTCCCCGTTCAGGGAATCGATATTCTGATTGAGCTGAAAGCTGAGCTCAACCTGATCGCCACTGTTTTTAAGAAACACAGGAACATCGTCGCCCGCTCTGCTCGTGAAGCCGCTGACGACGAACCTGCCGAGCTTCCATCCGAAGTGGGGGTCGCCCTCTTTGATGCTATTGGATTCCGAATAGCCATTGTCCAGGCCCGTGTTAACAACCTTGTCATAGTAGTACTTGTTGTCCTTGGAACCGTTGCTGCTTGAATCATCCGCCAGTGTGATTGTGGGCAATGCAACCGATAGAGCAGCGACGGCGCACAGCACAGCAAGCAACGCACGTTTTATTCTCATTCAAGCGCTCCTAGCACCCGTTTCGACAATAAATGTCATTATACAGAACGCTACTAACGCATCGAAAGGGTGAGGGAGACGGCGGCCGAATAATACCGAGCCCCTGATTACCAACTAGACCGACACTGCCCCAAACACAAATCAATAAATCAGACGCGTAAAATGGGACCGAGCGATTACGACGCGATAATCGAAACGATGAGGTCTTATAAAGGAGCCGCGGCATCAAATGGGAAAAGCTGTAGACTATGACTCCTTTGGGGTCGACGACCGACCTGATAGGCTCTCCAACGTTCCCGATGAGGCTCTCGAGGCTCTACTCGAGGAAGAGCGAGAAAAACCCGCCGAAAACGTGGGAAGAGGCATGGAAGCGCAGTATCGACTGGGAAATCGAGCACGGCGTCAGGAGCGTCAATGGCTAGGAACGACCACCGCGCTATCGTCTGCCGCATACTCCCAAAACGATGATATGCTGAACCAGCTGAAAAGGAGCTGAGATGTACATCTACCTCAGCAAGGAGGACAGCGCGAAGCTGGACCGCCTTATGCGTGAGTATGAGCAGACCTTCCATGAGAGGTGCTACGCCTACTGCATGAGCGACCCTATCGCCGAAATAGAGAAGTGTTTGAAGACCGGTAAGCCATCCAAGATTAAGCCCGAGCCCGGAGCGGTCTACTAGAGCAGCTTCAGAGTCCCTCTTATTTTGATGCCGCCACCGTGGGCAGACAATTTTAGAAGACCTCGACAAGCATAATATTGCTCAACGCTAACGCTCCGAGCGAGGGCATTTAATGAAGTGCCCGGCACTTCCACGCAGCGCAAAAACGGGGGCAGTTCGCACTCCCGCGAGCTGCCCCCGTAACCTCGGCTTTCGCGTCGCAGTGCCAACCGGCACCGCTCCCCTACTTTCCAAAGATCGCAGCGAACAATCCTTTGCGCTTGGGCTTTTCCTCTCGGTAGGAGCCCTCGACTGCGGCTGCCACCT
>URAQ01000073.1 GCA_900545875.1 uncultured Collinsella sp. | reverse complement strand
CGATATCGCCGCCGAGCTTAAGAAGTGCATCGAGATCGCTCTCTGGCACAGGACCCGCCAATTGAAGACGGGTCCTGCCGGGGATCTCGCTAATAATCGAGAATCTCATAGTTTGTGCCTGGGAGTGCTACTCGGCTGCCTTGTCCGCAGCGGCCTCGCTCTGGGTGATGTAGGCCGCCTCGGCAACCATGTCGTCGACATTAGCCTTGGCCTGCTCGACCATGTCCTGGTAGCCGTTCTTGATGCGCATGCCGCACGCGATACCCTGCACGCAGGCATTCTTGACCGGAGCGCTGGTAAGCAGCTTGATGCCGGCCGTGCCAAGCAGAAAACCGCCACCGACAAGCAGGGTATTGAACGTCGACTTCTTCATGTTGCTTCTCCCTTTTGCCGCATTGGACGCGGCACGGTGCCTCAGCACCCGAGTAAACAAGTTTGCTCGAGCACGCTTTTGAAATATCTCAATTTTATCTAACTATCTAGGTCAGCCATGGCTAACCTTTTGAAAATTAACGATGCGGAGTAACCGATTGTCAATGTGAGAAAGGGACTGTCCCTTTGCCCCTTCTTACAACTGCCAGGTAGCTGCTTCCTTTTGCAGCGCCACCATGCGGGCGAATTCTCCACCTGCCGCCTTGAGCTGCGCCGGAGTGCCCTGCTCGGCAACCACACCATCCTTGAGTACAACGATTTTGTCGGCATTTTCCACCGTGCGCATGCGATGGGCGATCACAATGACCGTTTTGCCGGCGAGCAAACGGGAAAGTGCCTGCTGTACCACGGTCTCGTTCTCCACGTCCAAGCTCGCCGTCGCCTCGTCCAACAGCACGATGGGCGCATCTTTGAGCAGCGCGCGGGCGATGGAGATGCGCTGTCGCTCGCCACCGGAGAGTTTGGAGCCGTTCTCTCCAATCATAGTGTCGTAGCCCTGCGGCATGCGGCTCACAAACTCGTCGCAGTTGGCGGCACGCGCGGCCGCAAGCACTTCCTCATCGGTGGCGTCACGACGCCCGAGGCGGATGTTTCCCATCACCGTGTCGTCAAAGAGCAGCACGTCTTGGAACACAATGGCGTAGTCGCGCAGCAGCACCTCGGGATCGACGCCCGCAACATCCACACCGCCCACGGTAACCTTGCCCGCAGTGGCATCCCAAAAGCGCGCGGCCAGGCGGCTCACCGTAGACTTACCGGAACCCGAAGGACCGACCAGCGCCGTAACTTCGCCTTCCTTGGCGGTAAAGCTCACATCGGTAAGAACTTTCTCGCCGGCGCGGCCGTCCTCGCCCGCACCATAGCCAAATGCCACGTGATCGAACACCACATCGTGGCCCACGGGCTCAAATTTCTCGCTGCCCCGCGCCACAGGCTCCTCCATGATGGAACGCATGCGCTTGGCAGACGACTCGGCGGCAAACAGCTCGGACATCAACATTAATGCTTGGTCAAAGGGCGCATAGATACGGCTCACCATAAGCAGGAAGGCAAACATCACCAAAAAGTCGACCTGCCCGGAGGCGACCATCGCGGCGCCCGTGACCAGCGTGGTGGCAATGCCCAGACGCAGGATGACAAAGGCGGAGTTGACCAAAAGCCCGTTAGCGAGCTCGCCCTTGGTGGTCTCACGCTCCTCGGCATCGATCACGGCGTTGAGCCCCTCAAGATAATGGGCCTCCTGGTTGGTGGCGCGGATCTCGCGAACGCAGTCGAGCGTCTCTTGAATAGCCTCGGTGACCATGACCTTCTCGGCGCGCACGCGGTCGAACACCGGGGTCATGGGCCCGCGTGTCAGATACAGCACGGCAAAGGCCACGGGCACGCTCCAAAACGCCGCAATCGCCAGCTGCCAGCAAAAGAACAGCGACGCCACGAACACGATGGCGCTTGCGATGATGGCGCCCCAGAGTTCTCCCAGCACATGGCTGTAGGCATGCTCCATAGTCTGAACGTCGCCCATGATGGTTTCGGTTAGATCGGCCAGATCACGACGGCCGAAAAACGACAACGGCAGTTTGCGCAAGCGCTCGGCAATCCCCATGCGCTGCTTGCCGCACTCCTCGTAAAAGATGCAGTAGGTGTAGTAATACTGCTGCCAGTTAGAGGCAAAGAGCAACACGAAAAAGACCAGGAGGCCACCCACGATCGGCAGGGCATCCGGCAGGTCAGCCCCGCTGGCGAGATGCTCGACAAAGCCGGTCATAACCAGGAATAAAAAGCCCATGCCGGCCATGGTAATGAGATTCGTGAGCGTGGTCCAGAAAATGCCGCGTTTTACGCCGGCGACGCCTTTATCGGATAGGAAATACTTCTTTTGGAATGAGGCGAACATTTAGGCCTCGCCTCCCTTCGTGACGGCGGCATCCGCGGTCGCTGCAGTGATTTTCCAGCTCGCGGCCTGTTCGTATTCGGCCCACATCTTGGCATACAGACCATTTTGGGACAGCAACTCGGCATGGGTACCTGACTCCTGCACGCTGCCCTGGTTGAGCACCACGATTTGGTCTGCGCCCACCACGGTTGAAAGCCGGTGCGCAATCATAATGACCGTGCGACCCGCCGCCAGCTTGCTAAAGGCGCGCTGGATGAGCGCCTCGTTCTCGGGATCGGCAAACGCCGTGGCCTCATCGAGCACCACGATAGGCGCGTCTTTAAGGATTGCGCGGGCGAGTGCCACGCGCTGGACCTCGCCGCCCGAAAGATATGCCCCGCCGGCCCCGAGCATGGTATTGATGCCCTGTGGGAGCTTGGCCACAATGTCGTCGCACTGAGCTGCGGAGAGGGCCGCACGCACTTCGTCGTCAGTGGCCGTAGGCTTGGAGGCGCGCACGTTATCGGCAAGTGTTTGCCGGAACAGCTGGTTGGTCTGAAACACGAAGGCGACCTGGTCCATAAGCTCGTGCGGATCCATATCGCGAACGTCCACACCGCCTACGAGCACTCGACCCGAGGAAACATCCCAAAAACGCGGGATCAGGCTTGCACAGGTTGATTTACCGCCACCCGAGGGACCCACCAGGGCGAGGGTGCTACCCGCGGAAACGCTAAAACTCGCATGGTTGACGGCAGGTGCTTTGGCACCCTCGTAGGTAAAGCTCACGTCCTCAAATCGTACGTCGCTGCCGGCAGGGTACTTGGGTTGGGCGGGCACGGAGAGCTGCTTGGAATCCATGATGCTTCGGATGCGAGCCAGCGAATCGGCACTCATCTGAGAGGCCTCGCCCACAAACATGAGCTTGGTCATGGCCGTCGGTACCACGGCCGAAAATATCGCGTAAAACGTGAAGTTTGCCATAAAATGCGCGAAGTCCGTCTCGCCCGGCGCCAACAGCAACGCCACGGGCAGCAGGAATGCCACAAGGCCATTGAGCGCGGTAAGGTTGAGTACCTGCGGACCTCGGCAGAACGTGCCCGCATAGCTTTGTGCCATGTCGGCGTATTCGGCGATCGCATCGTGGAAAGCCTTAAAGGAGTAGACCGTCTGCTGAAACACCTTGACCACGGGGATGCCGCGTACGTATTCGGTGCCGGTCTTGTTCATCTTGACCAGCGCTCCCATGTAGGCCTTCATGAACTCGGCGCCTTTGCCGCTCATCATGGTGGCCATGGCGCCAAGCGAAACGACGACCGAGATAAGGCATGCCACCCCCAAACGCCAATCGAGGGCGAAAAGCAGCACGAGCAGGCCTGCGACCATGGCGGTGGCGCCGGCGATATCGGGCAGCATGTGCGCGAGCAGGGTCTCGGTGGAGGCGGCGCATCCGTCTACAATACGGCGCAGCTCACCGGTGGAGTGCGTGTCAAAGTAGCCAAGCGGCAGCTTAAGCAGGTGCTCGCTCGTAGTCTTGCGGATATTGGACGCGCAGCGAAACGCAGACAGGTGCGTGCACATGAGCCCCACGAAATAAACTACGATGCTTGCCAGGGCAAACCCCACGGCCCACCAGCCATACATCGCGATATCGGTGGCTTCGCTCCAGTTAGGCGCCACAGCGATAAGGTCTCGCGCGACAAACCAGATGCACACGAACGGGCCAAAGCTCAGCAGCTGCGAGAGCGCCGAGAGCGCCATGCCCAAATACGTTAGGAATTTGCGGTCACCAGCATATGCAAGCAGCTCGCCGATGCCTCCGCCTTCCTTTTTTGATTCCTTTGCCATGAGATTCCTTTCTAACGGCTTGAGAGTTAACCGTAATGAACTTATCATTGATGTGTTAGCCATGGCTCACAATCAAGCCAGGCGTGGACGTTTCTGCAAAGGAAAGGGACGCTTTTGCAAATACGGCGGGCAGCGACCGACATAACCGAGCTCTACGCACCACAGTTTGAGCAGTTTGGCCTGGAGCTTTCCGGCAAGGGCGCTGTCTTTACCGGCGAGGTGGCAAACGATCGGGCGCACGGACGCGCATGGATCATGCCCCTCTCCCCCACCTGCATCGTCATGGAGCATTTCATCACCCCGACGCACGATATGTACCTGGCCGAATACACACCCGAGCCATACGCCTGCGTGAGCGAGGTCAGCGCGCCCACACTTACATGCATGCCCGAGGCTGGTATAACGCCTGCGAACCTTAAACCCTTGCATGGACCGTGGCCAAACAATGCCGTTTGCAGCTTTATCCAAGATAACTGTGGCGAGGAATTAAGCCCGCTGTTTGCGGGGGAGCTTTATCACTCGCGCTCGGTGCTCTTTTTGCCTGGATATTTTGACGAACTGGAACACCGCTATCCCACCGAGTTCGCGGGAATCTTTGAGGCGTTTGCCGAGCCATGGCACGAGGAAGCGACGTCTGCCATCTGCCACACGCTTCGCCGGATTAACGAGGACCGCGCCCGCACCGCAGGCGGACACGTCTATATGCAGGGCATCGTGGAGACCATGGTCGCGGAGCTCGCCTGTTCGTGCGCGGCCCACAAGCAGGCGCGGCAGGCGGCAGACACGCGCGTCAGCGTAACCATTGCCGAAGAAGCAACGGCAATGATTGAGTGCGCGCTCGATAAAGGCAGACGTGTGGGTGTCAACGAGGTGGCCGAGAGGCTCTACACAAGCCGCTCCAAACTATGCGCCACCTTTAAGGCCCAAACTGGCGAGTCCCTGGGCGCCTACATTCGCAGACGCCGTATGGAGCGGGCGCAGGACCTTTTGGCCGATAGCGCGCTCACGATAGCGCAGGTAGCAGAGCGTCTAGGCTACCCTCAGCAGGCCGCCTTCGCCCAAGCCTTCAAACAATACACCGGCATGACACCCACGGCTTGGCGAAGCAAGCATCGCTAAGGCCCAAGCTCCCTGGCCGTAACGGAGCGATTAATTAGCCGCCGCCCGTCAGCTCACCCAGGATCTAAACGTCAAGATGCGCACAATCAAGCGCCTTTTTGATAAGAGGGACAGATCGATCAGCCAAATACAACGGAATGTTGAGCACCCCGTCGTCGAGCTTTAGGTTCTTAAGTGAGTAGCGGACCCTCAATGGAGTCGTCTCCGCATGCTTGTCGGCATAGTACTTAAGGCTCTTGGAATGAACGACCTCTCCCGATTTGACCTCGACGGGAACGATTTCGTTTCCGACTTGAATCAAAAAATCGACTTCGTGCTTCGGCTTCTCGTTTGTCCAATAACGCGGAGCAGCATCTAACTGTGAAAGTAATGCCTGAAGCACATAGTTCTCGGCGAACGAACCTTTGAACTCCGAAAATAGCGCATCCGAGATGGCAAAAGCGGACGCATCCAGCCTTGCCATGCGGCGCAGCAAGCCGACATCAAGACAGTAGACTTTAAATGCCTTGAGGTCATCGTATGCAGAGAGCGGTACACCACCGGCAGCATTAAGGCGAACCGCCGTGATGAGCCCAGCATCGGCAAGCCATTCCAGAGCATCCTCGTATTCTCGAGCACGAGCCCCCTCGCGTACCGCACCCCAAACGAACTTTTTGTTCTCGCGCGCCAACTGAGCTGGAATCGAGTTCCATATTTGCGAAAGCTTGGCGAACTGCGCACGGCCACCATGCTTGGCAAAATCGCGCTCGTAGGAATCCAAGAGATCAGACAACACCTTATCGACCTGAACGATATCGCCCGTCTCCGCCCACCGGCCAAGAGCCTCTGGCATGCCGCCGCATGCAAAATAACGACGAAGATGCTCGACGAGACGGACATGGAAGAAATCGGGCACTGTCTCGATCTGATCCAGGCCGCCAAGGTATTCGTCGTAGTTTGCAGCGCCCTCGGCTTTCAGAAACTCGGAAAAGCTCATGGGGCGCATCTCCATGAACTCGACCTTTCCCACCGGAAAAGCGCTGGTCTCACGGGACAAGCGAACGCCCAACAAAGACCCTGCGCATGCGACGTGATACTCGGGGGCCTCGTCACAGAAGTATTTAAGGGCGCCGACTGCAGAAGGACAATCCTGGATCTCATCAATAATAAGCAGCGTCTCGCCGGGATCGATAGGCTGTCCAAGTGCCAGGGAAAGGTTTGAGATGATCCGCCGAGGATCGCGCGTACCTTCGAAAAACTGAGCGTACTCGCTCCGTACCCCAGGTGACGGTTCCTCGAGCGTCAGATACACAAAATTGCGGTACGAGGTTCGACCGAACTCCTTAAGCGCCCACGTCTTTCCAACCTGGCGCGCCCCCTTAAGGATAAGCGGCTTACGATATTCCGACGCTTTCCAAGCGTTAAGCTTGGCAATGATATCTCGCTGCATGACCGAACCTCCCGCAAAGAAACTTCCGCAAACGTGATATTTGCCACATTTTACCCCAGGGAAAACGTGATGTTTATCACATTTACGGAAGTTTTAAGCTCGTTTCGCCACACTTTCATCACATTCAAAAGACGGAGGCGCTATTTGCGCCTCCGTCACCATCTTTCTATCAGCCCACCTGACCCGAACGGCCGGGGCTCCCGGGTTCCCGCTTACGAGAGCGACGTTCTCAGCAACTCGTTGAAGAGCTTCGGGTTGCCCTTGCCGCGGCTCGCCTTCATGCACTGGCCCACCAAAAAGCCGATGACCTTCTGGTTACCGTCACGATACTGCTGCGCCTGATCGGCACAGTTTGCCAGCACCTCGTCCACGATCGGCTGCAACGCACCGGCATCGCTCACCTGACGCATACCACGCTCGTCAACGATCTTGTTAGGGTCGTCGCCGGTCTGGGCCATGGCCTCAAAGACCTCGTGCGCCTGATTGGAGCTGATGGCATCGGTCGCCAGCAGCTTGGCAAGAGCCGCCACCTGAGCCGGCGCGATGCCAGACTCGGCGAGCGACACGCCCGCGCCCTTAAGGTAGGCGATCATCTCGTTCACCAGCAGGTTTGCGACCGTCTGTGCCTCCTTGCCAGCCATACCGGCAGCGGCAGCCTCAAAGAACTCGGCAAACTCGGGATCGCCGGCAATCTGCTCGGCATCGGCCGCCTTAATGCCAAAGTCGGCCTCAAAGCGGGCGCGCTTGGCATCGGGCAGCTCGGGGATCTCGCCACGGCAGCGGTCGATGAACTCGTCGTCCAGATCAAACGGCGCCAGGTCGGGATCGGGGAACAGACGATAGTCGTCAGCCGTCTCCTTGACCCGCATGACCACGGTGCGCTT
>URAQ01000072.1 GCA_900545875.1 uncultured Collinsella sp. | reverse complement strand
TCACCTTCATTACTCCAACGACGAATTCTAGGCGGTGTCCCCTCCCTTTCAAGAAAGAGAAGAGGCGGGGCATGCCCCGCCTCTTACACCACATCTCTGCGCGCTACCCTGCGGACAACTTAAAGCCGTCTAATATGTCCCTGGGTATGCTAAAACGACCTGATAATGAACAGTTGTACATTATCAGGTCGTTGTTTTGGTGCAAAATAATGTGACCAGTTTTACAACAGTACTCATATTTGGCATTTTTTGCCCACCGAGGTCAGCGGAAGTCGAAAATGGAGCGGGAATTTCTCAGAACGACCGACTTGACGCTCTCCTCGGGGCAGTTTTTAAGCGCAGCAATGACCTCGGATACTCTTATGAGTGAATCGACGAGCTGTCGCGCGGATGTTTCCGCGTCTGGTTCGGCCGGTGCGTCGGTTTCGAGTAGCAAGCGATCAAGTGGAATCTGTCGCGCGTATTCGCGCCCACGTTTGGTCGCAAGCATGCGTTCATTCACGGAAAAGTAGCAGCCCGCAATACGTGCGCGGACAAACTCATCTGAGGTGCCGCTAAACCAGTGGAAGATAATGGTGGGGGAGTTGGGGACGTCCTTTAGAAGGTCGTTCGACTCCAAAGTGTCCAAAGTTGCTCCCGCCGCGCGAACGGCGTGAATGGATAGAACGCGTCCAGGTAGCGGGGACTGCGATAACGTTCGGCATAGCCGTTCAAATGCCTGCGTCTGGTTTCCCTCGGTGCCTGCAAAGCGTGGCGAGAAATCGAGCCCGACCTCGCCGATAAGCCGTTCCCGGATGGCGAGTTCACAAAGCAGGCCGACCTCGGCGGTTCCGCATCGGCCGTCGGCAATCCACCAGGGGTGGAGGCCCACCCCTGCAATAACGTTGGGACTACTGCTGGCGCGTTCGGATGCTGACGCGAAATCGCGTGGATCGACGCCGCAATCAAAGAGCTCCAGTCCCATCGCTGCGGCTTCGTGGGCAACGGTGTTCGGGCTGGCCATCAGGTCGAGGTGACAGTGAGCATCAAAGGACTGCAGCTCCATCGCGGTGTGCCTTGCTAGTCCAGGCGCTGGCCGTCGGCGCGAACGCGCTCGGTACCGCGTCCACTGATCTTGCGAATAACCTCGCCGGCAATCATCTGGCCCATGATGGGCGGCATAAAGCTGGCGGTTCCGAGCTCGGTGCGCTCGTGGATGTTGGAGGGGTCACGGCGCTGAGTCTTGACCGACTCCTCGCAGCTAAATAGAACGTGCAGGCTCTTGATGCCACGTTTTTTGCACTCTTTGCGCATGATACGGCTCATGGGGTCGCGCACCGTGTCAACGATATCGGCGAAGCGCAGGCATTCGGGATGCAGCTTGTTGCCGCCGCCCATGGAGCTCACCAGGCGAATGTCGTGGTCCTGAGCATACTTGGCGACGGTGAGCTTGGCCGAGATGGTATCGATGGCGTCGATAACGTAGTCGAGCGTGCCACCTGTCTGCTCCAGAACGCTCGCGAAGAATTCGTCGATGTTGTCGCTCAGCAGGTATTCGGTGCGCTTGATGACGGTGGCGGCAGGGTTGATGTCATGGATCATGGCCTCCATGACATCAACTTTACGCTTGCCGATGGTGCTGTGAAACGCGATGGCCTGACGGTTGATATTGCTGGGCGCAATGATGTCTTTATCCAGAATTACGAAATGGCCGATGCCGCCGCGGGCGAGCGCTTCGCAGCAGTTAGAGCCCACGCCGCCGCAGCCGAGCACCAACACCGTGGCGTCGGCGAGCTTGTCGAGCGCCTCGCGCCCCATGATGATCTCGAGCTTGGTGTCGCGCGTCTCGACGGGAGCGGCGACTGCGGTTTCGGTCATAGATATCCTCCGATGGGGAAGTAATTAACGTAATTGGCTATCGCCATTATAGGTATTATTCTGCCTCCATTTGAGGCCTTGGGGCATGTTGAAATGAAGCGGGGATTCGCATAAGATTGAAGCAGATGGCACCCGTGGCCGCGGGTTGGCCAACTCCGAAACACGTTTATGGCGTGAGAAGTGGCCGTCTTCGCATTACGCGGGGGCGGCTATTTCATTCGACCTCCAATGTGGATGCCGAGCTCCACAGCCGCGATTACAAGCAATAACAACGTCAGGACATCGTCAATACTCATAGTCCATCTCCTTCTCTGGTAGAGGGGAGCTGGCCCATCTGCTTCTAACGGTATTGTAACTAAAAGCGAACGAGTGTTCTATGGCTATTGCTGAATTAGATAATTAGACAAACATCTAAATATCGAGTATAGTGTGCGCGTCGAACGAACTGGTGAGAGGAGGTTCTATGCCGGGAGAGGGTTTTAAGGCACTGGCCGATCCAACGCGGCGGCGCATTTTGGAACTGCTGCGCGAGGGCAATTGCACGGCGGGGGAGCTTGCCGAGCATTTTGACATCAGCAAGCCTTCGCTGAGCCACCATTTGGCGACGCTTAAAAATGCCGGGCTGGTGACCGACGAGCGCCATGGCCAAAACATCGTATACAGCTTAAACACCACCGTCATGCAGGATTTGATTGGCTGGTTTATGGGCTTTACAAACACGGAAGGTGAAAAGGATGAATAACGAAAACAAGGGCATTCACCCCACGGGGGTATCGTCGCGCGTGTGGATTGTGCTGGTCGCTCTGTGCGTCGCCAATGTCGTAGCGCACCTCATGGTGATGCCGAGCTTGCCTGCGCAGATTCCCACGCACTGGGGCGCGAACGGCGCCGTCGACGGTTGGGGTCCTAGCTGGATGGCCTCCGCGCTCGGCGTGCTGCCTCTGGCGCTTCTCGCAATGTTCTGCGTGGTGCCGCGCATCGACCCCAAAGGTGAGGCATATCGAACCTCGGGCAAGTTCTACCAGGGCTTCGTAATCGCCTTCACCTTGTTCATGTGCGCCATAAGCTGGCTGGGAGAGCTTACGGTCTGGGGCGTGGTGCCGGCGGTCGGTTCGGTTAACGTGCTGATTTCCGGTGTTGTCGGTTTGCTGTTCATCGGCGTAGGCAACTACTTGCCGCGTGTGAAGCAGAACTATACGCTCGGTATCAAGACGCCCTGGGCGCTTGCCGATCCCGAGAACTGGCGCCGTACGCAGCGTTTTGGCGGCGCCTGCTTTATGGTGCTGGGTATTGGCCTGATTGTGATGGGCGTGGCAGGCAGCGTGCTTTCGAGTGAAGTCGTCGCCGCGGTGATTGCGGTTCTGGCGTTTGGTTCGGTTGGAGCCGTCTACGTCTACTCGTATCTGTTGTGGCGCAAATCGCAGCGAGCCGCTCGTTAAGGTTGCGGAAAACTAGCGTACGCAGTTCATAGTATGTTCCGGGGGACTTTTCCCAGGTAGTATTAGGGGGTGTGGGCAACCATGCCCCTTTTTCGTTACGTTTCAGAGCTGGTTCCCTCATTTCGTTTCCACTAAAGCGAATCAAGAATAGGGAAACAGCAGGTAGAAAGGATAGAACAGACATATGGCGGAGTTTATCTACCAGATGTATCAGGCTCGCAAGGCCCATGGCGACAAGGTAATCCTTGACGACGTGACCCTGAGCTTCTACCCCGGTGCCAAGATCGGCGTCGTGGGCCCCAACGGTATGGGCAAGTCGACCCTGCTCAAGATCATGGCCGGCATCGAGGAGGTCTCCAACGGCGATGCCAAGCTCACCCCCGGCTACACCGTGGGTATCCTGCAGCAGGAGCCGCCGCTCGACGACGACAAGACCGTCATCGAGAACGTGCGCATGGCATTTGGCGACATGATCGCCAAGGTCGATCGCTTCAACAAGATCGGCGAGGAGATGTGCGACCCGGATTGCGACATGGACGCCCTCATGGCCGAGATGGGAAAGCTCCAGGACGAGATCGACGCCGCCGACGGCTGGGATATCGATTCCAAGCTCGGCCAGGCCATGGACGCCCTGCAGCTGCCCGATTCCGACATGCCGGTCAACGTGCTTTCCGGCGGCGAGCGCCGTCGCGTGGCCCTGTGCAAGCTGCTGCTCGAGGCTCCCGACCTGCTGCTGCTCGACGAGCCCACGAACCACCTGGACGCCGAATCGATCCTGTGGCTCGAGCACTTCCTGCACAACTACCAGGGCGCGGTGCTTGCCGTCACGCACGATCGCTACTTCCTGGATAACGTTGCCGAGTGGATCTGCGAGGTCGACCGCGGTCACCTTTATCCCTACAAGGGCAACTACTCCACGTATCTGGAGACCAAGGCCGCCCGTATCGAGGCGCAGGGCAACCGCGACGCCAAGCTCGCCAAGCGCATGGAGGCCGAGCTCGAGTGGGTACGCAGCTCGCCCAAGGCTCGCCAGGCCAAGAACAAGGCCCGTCTGGCTCGTTACGAGGAGATGGAGGCCGAGGCCCGCGCAAGCCAGAAGCTCGACTGGACCGACATCCGCATCCCCGTGGGCCCGCGTCTGGGCAACAAGGTGCTCGAGGCTCATCACCTGCACAAGGAGTTCGACGGTCGCGTGCTCATCGATGACCTTTCGTTCACCCTGCCGCGCAACGGTATCGTGGGTGTCATCGGCCCCAACGGTGTGGGCAAGACCACGCTGTTCAAGACCATCGTGGGCCTGGAGCCGCTGACTTCGGGCGAGCTCGAGGTGGGCGAGACTGTCAAGATCTCCTATGTCGATCAGAACCGTTCCGGCATCGACCCCGATAAGAACCTGTGGGAGGTCGTCTCGGACGGCCTGGACCCCATGATGGTCGGCGAGACCGAGGTTCCGAGCCGTGCTTATGTGGCGAGCTTTGGCTTTAAGGGCCAGGACCAGCAGAAGCGCGCCGGCGTGCTCTCCGGTGGCGAGCGCAACCGTCTGAACCTGGCGCTTACGCTCAAGCAGGGAGGCAACCTGCTGCTCCTCGACGAGCCCACGAACGACCTCGACGTCGAGACGCTGTCCTCGCTCGAGGCGGCGCTGCTCGAGTTCCCAGGCTGCTCGGTGGTCATTAGCCACGACCGTATGTTCCTGGACCGCGTCGCCACGCACATTCTGGCGTGGGAGGGCACCGACGAGAATCCGGGCAACTGGTATTGGTTTGAGGGCAACTTCGAGGCCTATCAGGCCAACCGCATCGAGCGCCTTGGCGAGGACGCAGCCCAGCCGCATCGTATCCACCGTAAGCTGACGCGCGACTAGATCGTTACGCGGTTTTCCAAACCGCGTAACTGCTCGACGCTGCGCGGGTCGCAAGCACCCCATCTTGCCGTTCAAGCCGTCGCTCGCGTACCGAAGTACGCGTCGCTCCTCTTTCACGGCAACCTGGGGCACTTGCGGCCCGCTCGCTGTTGGTTACGCAACATCAACAAATAAAAACG
Organism: uncultured Collinsella sp.; assembly: GCA_900545875.1. Taxonomy (GTDB): domain Bacteria; phylum Actinomycetota; class Coriobacteriia; order Coriobacteriales; family Coriobacteriaceae; genus Collinsella. Next base: position 2,277 of record URAQ01000072.1, on the reverse strand, counting down.
GCTCAAATCCTGATTTGGATTTGAGCCGTTTGTCGTTACTGCTCGGGTTCTTCGACTTTATCGATGGTCCAGGTGGATCCGAGGCCACCGGTGGTATTGCGGCGGATACGCACGGCAACCTCGCGGCGCTCGCCGGCCTGCGTGTAGCGCAGGGGGAAGCTTGCGCGGTTTCGCGCGGCCTCGATGGTACCGCGCTCGCGGGCGATCCAGTAGTACTCGCCGACAATGCCGAGGGTATCGGCGCCGTAGGGGAGATAGGTCGACAGCTGGTGCAGAAGCGGGCCGGGGCAGAAGACCTCGGTTGCGAAATCGACGGGGAAGTCCTCGGGGATGGCGGGCGCTACGGGTGCGGGGGTTGGGGCCTCTGCGAGTACCGAAGCCGGTGCCGGTGCGGGAATTTGGTCGCAAGCAGAGGCGGGCACGGATTCGATGACGGGTGCGAACTCCAGCGTCGTCTTCGGCTTGATTGTGGAATCTGCGGGCTTCACGGTGACGGGCGCGTCTGCAGCTTCAGTTTCAACCTCAACCTGCGTCGCGCTCTCATTCTCGACGCTCGACTTTGCCTCGATGGGCGTGGATGCCATGGTGGTGATGCCGGCATTGGCATTCTCGGGGTCATAGACGATCGTGAGCGAGATGGCGGGCTGCGGCGTCTCGGGCTCCGGCGCCGACTCGGTAGCGTCTTGATTTGCGGGCTCGTCGGACTGATCGCCCTCGGCCTCGTCGCCAAAGACATCGCTGTTTTGGAATGCAGACGTCTCGGGTTGGATAGCGGCTTCTTCGGTTGTCGACTTGGGAGCCTCGTTGAGCTCCGCAGTGGCTTCCTGCTCTGACATGACTTTGGGATCGGTCGTGGCGGCGATTTCGGTTTCGGCTTCCGCTGTTACCTCAATAGCGGCTTCGATCTCTGTCTCGGGCTCGGGTTCCGGCACGGCTTCAACCATGACTTCGGGCTCGGGACGCTTAACGTGCTTGGGACGCACGGCCTTGAGGTCCTTCTCACCGCGCTTTTTCTTTTTGTAGGACTGCTTGGCGCCCTTGGCAGCCTTGGGCTTGTCCTCGCCCTTGGCAAGGGCGGCATCCCAGGCCTCGTTGGCGATGACGGTGGCATACAGGCGGCCGCCCTTAAAGACGGTCAGCTTAATGCAGTCGTTGAGCTCCTCGAGCAGCTCGCGCGTGGACTCGAAGCCCAGGTCATAAGCGGTCATGTCGCCAGCGGCGAGCGCCTCCTCGACCTGCGTCATAAACGTTTGCTTGCCACATCCAATCGCATCGCGCAGCAGGCGATACAGATAGATGTGGTTGCCCAGCGAAAGCGTGGGCCTAACTATTGTCTTGCTCATGGCAAATCTCCTCTTTACACATGTAAAGCATCTTACCATCGCATGGCGTTCGCCATGGCGGCGCCCAAGGCAAACGGGCGCGAACCGCTTTCGATTCGCGCCCGTTGTATAGGTCGGTTATCTATGAGAGGCAAATGTGCTTAGTTGCCCGATGCCGTGCCTTGGCTCGAGTTGTCAGATGCCGTGCCGGACGCGGTTCCGCTCGAGCTGTTGGTGTTGCTACTGTCTGCTGCACCCGTTCCCGACGTGGTGTCGCTCGTCTGGCCTCCCGTGTTCGGCTGTGAACCGTCAGTCGTTTGGCTTGAGTCGGTCGTGTCGGACGGCGTGCCACTGTTGGCCGTAGAGGAATCGGTGCCCTGCGATTGGTTTTGGGTGTTCGAGGACGAATCGGCAGAGGTAGAACTGTCTTGCGTGCCGTCCGCCTGTGCCTGCTGATCTTGCGACTGGGTGTTGCCATTTGCATCGCTCTCGATCGTGCGCGACGAAAGGATTGACTCGGGACGCTCGCCCAGACCCTCACCGGCAGTGGTGATAAGGATGGCGCCAGCGCAGGCGATGACTGCGACGATGGCGATGGCAATCGAGAAGACGATGACCTTCTTTTGCGTCTGGCTGCGCTCTGCCGCGGCCTTGGCGCGTAGGCTGTTAGGGGCGACGCGCGCCGTGGTCGCGCGTCCCGCAACCTGGCGCATTTCCTGCGTGGTCGCGGCGCCACCTAGGTGTTCCTCGACATCGGGCTCAACGGGCTCGTAGGCGCCGGCAGGGTAGTCGACAGCGGCATGCGTGCCCTTGATTGCTTCGGCGCTGGCAGAGATAAAGTGGCGGTAGACCTGCGAGGACACAACGGTGATGACCGAGCTCACGGCGGCGCCAATCACCGAGCCAGCAATGCCGATCTTTGAAGCAAGCGCCACGCTCGTGGCGGCAGCTGCGG
>URAQ01000071.1 GCA_900545875.1 uncultured Collinsella sp. | reverse complement strand
GTCGGCTTTACGACAGCGCCACGCCGCCGAGCCAGCCCCAACGCACGCCAGAGCCAGTGCCATAGAAGCTAATAAACGAATCGAGCGACTTAGACGTAATGGCTCCCTCATTGCTCATAACGATGCCGCCGCCAACGTAGATACCCACATGACCGTAGATAAGGCCCGGAGCACCCGTGCCGCTGTGCGAGGAATCGGCCACGATCATGCCCACCTGCAGCGCCGAGCGGTCGGAGCTATAGCACCAGGCGTTAAACATGTCGCACGCATTGCCTCCAAAGTAGCCAACGCCGGCGTTACGGAAGACATTGGTGACCCACGCCGCGCACCAGTTCTGACCCGGCGAAGGCGTGGAGTAGCACGCGTTGACGACAGCCTGCTGCTTGCCCGAGCCGGCATTCTGCTGCGGAGTTCCGGGCGCGTACGATCCACCACCCGAGCTCGAACCACCCGAGTAGGAATTGTTCTTGTTCGCGGCAGCCGCGGCAGCGGCAGCCTTCCTAGCGGCCTCCTCAGCCTGGGCAGCAGCGAGGATCTCGGAATCGCGCTGAGCCATGAGCTCCTTGACGTCGTCGGAAAGACCGTTCAGCACGGTCTGGACTTCTTGCTGCTTGGCCTGCATGTCCTGCATCTGGGCAGTCTGCTGGTCCTTGAGCTTCTCTAAGTCGGCCTTCTGCGACTCGAGCTCGGTCTTTTGCGCATCGAGCTCTTCCTGGATGGTCTGAATGTCCTCGATGGCGTCGCGGTCGCTCTTGTTGATCTTCTCAACGTAATGCGCGTTGGCGACGAGTTCCTCAAACGAGCCAGAGGCCAGCAGCAGCGACAGGATGTTCGTGCCGCCGGACTTGTAGCTGGCGGCCACGCGATCGGAAAGGTCGTTGCGCTTCTTCTTGAGCTCGGCCTTCTTTTCATCGATCTGGGCCTGCGTGTCGTCAATCTTGCCCTGGACATTCTCGATGTCGTTGAGGGTCTGGGCGTTCTTGTTGGCCAGCGCCGCATACTCATTTGCGATGCTGTCGAGCTGGGCCTGAACCTCGTCGAGCTGGGCCTGGGCGGCATTCAGTTTATCGGTGGTTTCTTTGGAAGCCTCCGCCGCATGGGCGCGAGCGGGCAGGCCAAAAAGAACTGCCGCAGAAGCGGCGCCGAACAGGGCCTTGAGGGCAGTGCGGCGCGAGAGCTCCTGGGAAAGGATGGAATCGCTGTTTGGTGACATATGTACTCCGTTACATGTTTATTTATATGTCGCTCAACTCATACATATTAGCGTACATATGGCACGTCCCAACGATTTCCACGAACGGCAGGAAACTACAAGGTCAGCGGCTCGTAAGCAAATGCCAAAGATCAGGTTATGCGTACGCAAGCTCTTCTATGAGTACGTTAGCACAATCCTCTGCTTTTCCTACAGCGCACGATTTGGGCGTCCCTGCCTGCGCTATACTCCCCTGAAGAAGTGTTCCTGATTCGATAGGAGACTACATGTCCAAAGCACTCGACCCCAAAGACACCTGTGTCCTCGTTACCGGTGGCGCCGGCTTTATCGGCTCGCACACCGTCGTTCAGCTGCTCGAGGGTGGCTACCAGGTCGTCATCGTCGATGATCTCTCCAACTCCAGCGCCGTCGCCGTCGACCGCGTCAAGACCATCGTGGGCGACGAGGCCGCCAAGAACCTCACCTTCTACGAGGCCAACGTGCTCGACCGCGATGCGATGAACAAGATCTTCGATACCCATCAGATCGACCGCGTCATCCACTTTGCCGGCTTTAAGGCCGTCGGCGAGTCGGTGAGCAAGCCCGTCGAGTACTACCACAACAACATCGAGAACACCCTGGTGCTCATCGACGTCATGCGCAACCATGGCTGCAAGTCCATCATCTTCTCGAGCTCCTCGACCGTCTACGGCGACCCGGACAACCCGCCCGTCACCGAGGAGGATCCTAAGAAGCCCGCGACCAACCCCTATGGTTGGACCAAGTGGATGATCGAGCAGATCCTTATGGACGTCCACACCGCCGACCCCGAGTGGGACGTCGTGCTGCTCCGTTACTTCAACCCCATTGGCGCTCATCCGTCGGGCCTGATCGGCGAGGACCCCAAGGGCATCCCCAACAACCTGGTGCCCTATGTCGCCCAGGTTGCCGTGGGCAAGCTCGAGGCCGTTCAGGTCTTTGGCAACGACTACCCCACCCCCGACGGCACCGGCGTGCGCGACTACATCCACGTGTGCGATCTGGCCTCTGGTCACGTTGCCGCCCTTAATTGGATGAACGGCAAGACCGGCGTCGAGATCTTTAACTTGGGCACCGGCACCGGCACCTCGGTACTCGAGGTCGTCGCCGCCTTCTCCAAGGCTTGTGGCAAGGAGCTGCCCTACGTGATCCGCGAGCGCCGCGCCGGCGACATCGCTGCCAACTGGTGTGATGCCTCCAAGGCCGAGCGCATGATGGGCTGGAAGGCCCAATACGACATCGCGGACATGTGCCGCGATAGCTGGAACTGGCAGAGCCACAACCCCAACGGCTTCGCCGACGCCGAGTAGCAAAAACCTACATACCGCTCTTGCCCCGATCTCACGTTGTGAGGTCGGGGCTTTTTCATGGCATGTAACCATTCGCCGAAAATCGACCAACTTTTATATCTTGCCTGTACATGTTTAAACAACATGTTTTACAATAGGCGTATCGAATCAGAACATCGGAGGCGGACTGCACACCCATCGGCAGGCCGACCCCACAACAAGAAGGTTGGTGAGCGCATTCATGGAGCGTGCAAGCGGCGTCCTCATGCCCGTCTCATCTCTGCCCGGACCATACGGAATCGGCGGCTTTGGCTGGAATGCCTACGACTTCGTCGATTTTCTCGCCTCGTGCAAACAACATTACTGGCAGATTCTGCCCCTTACGACGACCAGCTATGGCGATTCGCCCTATCAGTCGTTCTCGGCCCGCGCAGGCAACCCCAACTTTATCGACTTTGCCGAGCTTATCGAGGCAGGGTATCTGGAGCAGCGCGATATCGATGGCGTGTATCTGGGATCCGACCCCAGCAATGTCGACTACGGTGCCATCTTTGGCGGCCGCCGTCAGATTCTCGACCGCGCCGCCGAGCGCTTTGCTGCCGACAAGCCGGCCGATTTCGATGACTTTATCCAAGCCAACGAGGACTGGCTCATCCCCTACTGTGAGTTTATGACCGTCAAAGAGGAGTGCGGTCTCAAGGCGTTTTGGGAGTGGCCCGCGGAGCTCCGCACCCGCGGTGAGGCTTCCGCCAAGGTCTGCGCCGACCATCCGGCGCGTATGCTCTACCACCAGATGACGCAGTACTTCTTCGATCGCCAGTGGAGCCGCCTCAAGGCCTATGCCAACGAGCGCGACATTCTCATCATCGGCGACCTGCCCATCTATGTCTCGCGTGACTCCGTCGAGATGTGGGCGACGCCTGAGCTCTTTAAGATCGACGCCGCCGGCAATCCCGTGAGCGTCGCCGGCACGCCGCCCGACCAGTTCTCGGCCACCGGCCAGTACTGGGGCAACCCCATCTACGACTGGGACGCCATGGAGTCCGACGGCTTCTCCTGGTGGGAGGGCCGCATTCGCGCCGCCCTCGACATGTACGACGTCATCCGCTTGGATCACTTCCGCGGCTTCGAGGCCTATTGGGAGGTGCCGTTCTCCTCGCCAGATTCGTCCTACGGTTCGTGGACGCAGGGTCCCGGCCTCAAGTTCTTCAAGACGCTCGAGGAAAAGCTCGGCACGCTGCCCATCATCGCGGAGGACCTGGGCTTCCTCACCCCCGGCGTCATCGACATGCGCGACAACTCGGGCTTCCCCGGCATGAAGATCCTGCAGTTTGCCTTTGAGGGCACCAACTCGTACTACCTGCCGCATAACTACATCGCCAACACCGTCGCCTATGTGGGCACCCACGACAACGAGACGGCGCGCGGTTGGTTTGAGGGAACGGCCACCCCGCGTCAGCGTGAGCAGGCAGCCCTGTACACCCATCAGCAGGCCGGCGAACCCATGGCAGATGCACTCAATCGCACCATCGCCGCCAGCGTGAGCGACACGTGCATCTACACCATGCAGGACCTGCTCAACTTGGGCAACGAGGCGCGCATCAACACCCCTGCCACGCTGGGCGGCAACTGGACCTGGCGCATGCTCGACGGCGCCATCACCCGCGAGCTCGAGCACAAACTCACCGACTGGACCGAGACCTACTTCCGCATCCCGTCGGAAGCCGAAATCGAGCTTCCTCAATAGGAGCTACCGCGCCCGACCCCTCCCCACCGTGCGGACGCGCTTGCTTTTCCCGCGCGAGGCCACCCCAATCCCCTCGCGCGGGCTTCTTATGAATTGCAGACATGAAACAACCCATCACAGGAGAAAACATGCCCCAAATTAACCTCATGGAACTCGCCGAGCAGTCTTTTGGCACCTCGCTCGAGCAGCTCGACGACCGTCGCATTTACAAGCTGCTGGTCAAACTCGTGCAGGAGCGCTCCGCCGCCCGCCCGCTCAACAACGGCAAGAAAAAGCTCTATTACATTTCCGCCGAATTTTTGATCGGCAAGCTGCTCATCAACAACATGATCGACCTCGGCATCTACGACGAGGTTAAGGACCAGCTCACCGCCGCAGGCCACGACCTCAACAAGATCGAGGAATTCGAGGTCGAGCCGTCGCTCGGCAACGGTGGCCTGGGTCGCCTGGCCGCGTGCTTCCTGGATTCCATCGCCACGCTGGGCTTGACCGGCGATGGCGTGGGCCTCAACTATCACTACGGTCTGTTCCGTCAGCGCTTTGTCGACAACCAGCAAAAGGCCGTCTCCGATGAGTGGCTCGGCGAGCAGAACATCCTAGTCGACGATGACCGCTCCTACACCGTCGAGTTCGGCGATTTTGCCGTCACCTCCAAGCTCGTCAACATCGATGTGCCCGGTTACGGCCAGCCCACCAAGAACCGCCTGCGCCTGTTCGACCTGGCGAGCGTCGACGACGGCCTGGTCCCCGGCAGCTCCATCGACTTCGACAAGACCGAGATCGCCAAGAACCTCACCTTGTTCCTCTACCCCGACGATTCCGATGAGCAGGGCCGCCTACTTCGCATCTATCAGGAGTACTTCATGGTGAGCAACGCCGCCCAGCTCCTGATCGACGAAGCCGTCGAGCGCGGCAGCAACCTGCACGATCTGGCCGACTACGCCGTGGTCCAGATCAACGACACGCACCCCACCATGGTCATCCCCGAGCTCATTCGCTTGCTCACCACCGAGCATGGCATCGAGTTTGACGAGGCCGTGACCATCGTACGCTCCATGGTCGCCTACACTAACCACACGATTCTTGCCGAGGCGCTCGAGAAGTGGCCGCTCGCCAGCCTGCAGAAGGTCTCCCCTGTCATCGCCGACATTATCGTCAAGCTCGATGAGATCGCAAAGGCCGAGCACGATGACCCGCGCGTTGCCATCATCGACGAGCACGACACCGTCCACATGGCCCACATGGACATCCACTTTGGCTTCTCCATCAACGGCGTAGCCGCCCTCCATACCAAGATCCTGGAGGACACCGAGCTTCATCCGTTCTACGAGATCTATCCCGAGAAGTTCTCCAACAAGACCAACGGCATCACCTTCCGCCGCTGGATCCATGGGGCCAACCCCGCGCTCGCCAGCCTGCTCGACGATGTGATCGGCACCGACTGGCGCAGCACCGGCGATCTGAGCAAACTCGCCAAGTTCGCTGACGACAAGGACGTTCTTGAGCGCCTGGCCGCCACCAAGGTCGAGGCCAAGACCATCATGCGCCAGTTCATGGCGCTCGAGCAGGGTGTGACCATTCCCTCCAACGCCATCATCGACGTCCAGGTCAAGCGCATCCACGAGTACAAGCGCCAGCAGATGCTCGCGCTCTACATCATCTGGAAGTACCTCGATATCAAGAACGGCAACAGGCCTAAGCACCCCGTCACCATCATCTTTGGCGGCAAGGCGGCGCCTGCCTACACTATCGCGCAGGACATCATCCATCTGATCCTGACGCTGTCGCAGTGGATTGCAAACGACCCCGACGTGGCTCCCTACCTGCAGGTTGTCATGATCGAGAACTACAACGTCACCGCCGCCGAGCGCGTGATCCCCGCCGCTGACATCTCCGAGCAGATCAGCCTGGCCTCCAAGGAGGCGAGCGGCACCTCCAACATGAAGTTCATGCTCAACGGCGCCCTAACCCTGTGCACGCTCGACGGTGCCAACGTGGAGATTGCCGAGCTCGTGGGCGACGAGAACATCTATACCTTTGGCGCCTCTTCCAAACAGGTCGAGCAGCTCTATGCCAACGGCACCTATGACGCCGGTATGCTCTACCGCAAGCCCGGCATTAAACTGCTGGTGGACTTCATCACCAACCCGGCCTTTATGGCGACCGGCAATGCCGAGCGCCTGCAGCGCCTGCACGACGACATTAAGGGCAAGGACTGGTTTATGGCCCTGCTCGACATTGAGGAGTACATCCAGACCAAGGAGCGCGTGCTGGCCGACTACGAGGACCAGGACGCCTGGATGCGCAAGACGCTCATCAATATCGCCAACGCCGGCACCTTCTCGTCCGACCGCACCATCTCCCAGTACAACGACGAGATCTGGCACCTGAACTAATTTCGCTTCCCTTACCCATCCTCTTGAGAAACGGAGTCGTGGCAACACGGCTCCGTTTTTGTGCCCCTGTGTTGTCCGTGGCCTGCCTCGACCAAAAATCTCGACCTGTAACATCTAGCCGACAAAATTGAGTCTACCTGTTACAGATCAAGACGGAAGGACAGGCAGCTCGACGCTGTCTTAATCTGTAACATCTAGGCTCAATTTGGCCCTCTACCTGTTACAGTTCGAGACAAACAAACCTACAGACAGCCCCAACACAAAGAAAGGCTCCCCTCTCGCCCAGTGGACGGGAGGGGAGCCTTATATGTGACCGCGGCAAAAGGATGGCAATACCGCAGTCGCCCAAAGGAAGGGCCTGGATGCACCGGGCCTAGATAAGGTTCTTGCCAGAGACCTTATCGAAGAGGTGGGTCGCGTTCTTCTCGAACTTGAACCAGATGGTGTCGCCAGCCTTGAGCGCGCCCTTGGCCTCGAGGTCGACGACGGGGATAATCAGGACAAACTGGCCGTCGGGAGCGGTCACGTGGACATGCTCGGTCGAGCCCATGAGCTCGGTCACCTCGACGGTACCCTGGAGCGCGCCCTCCTCGCCCTTGTCGGCAAGCAGGATCTGCTCGGGACGCACGCCGGCCGTAATCTCCTTCACGTCGCCGCCGTCCCAGTTGAGGGCAAGCTGAGCGCAAGTCTCGGGGGCGAGCGCCACGTTCATATCCTCGGTCTTGACGGTAAAGCCGTTGCCCGAGCGCACCAGCTGGGCATCGAAGAAGTTCATCTGCGGCACGCCGATGAAGCCGGCGACGAAGATGTTCGCGGGATGGTTGAAGACCTCCTGCGGCGTGGCGATCTGCTGGACAACGCCGTCCTTCATGACCACGATACGGTCACCGAGGGTCATAGCCTCGGTCTGGTCGTGAGTAACATAAATGAACGTGCCCTTGATCTCGTGGCGCAGCTTAATGAGCTCGGCACGCATCTGGTTACGAAGCTTGGCGTCCAGGTTGGACAGCGGCTCGTCCATCAGGAAGACCTTGTGGTCACGCACGATGGC
>URAQ01000070.1 GCA_900545875.1 uncultured Collinsella sp. | reverse complement strand
GGGCCTTGTTGCATTTGCCCAGATAAAACCTGCCAAAATAAACCTGTCCCTTTTTGGCAGGTTAGCGGAGCTTGCTGGTCTCGAAGTACTCGGGGAACTGGTCCAGAACTTCGGTTTGGTTGCGGAACATCATGTGCAGGTGCTTGCTGACCAAAAAGCTCGCTTCGATGGGGTCGCGACCGGCGATAGCGCGGCGAATCTGCTTGTGCTCGTTCACGATGTCCTGATTGTCGAGAACCTGCGTGGCGGCGCGCAGCCAGCGGAAGCGCTCCAGGTCGGCATTGGTCTCTTCGAGCCACGACCACACGGTGCTACGACATGCGATGCTAAAAATCATGTGATGCATGAGGTTGTCGCTCAAAAAGAAGCCGATGCGATCCTCTTCGGCCATGGCCTTTTCCTGCAGCACGATGGCGCGGTCGAGCTGCTCGATGCCGGCCGACGTGGCGCGCGCACAGCACTCCACAATCACCTGCTTTTCCAGATGCTCGCGGATGTAACAGGCACTCTCGGCAAGGGTGAGGTTGATGGGTGAGACGTAGGTGCCGCTCTGGGGCACGGTGCGCACCAGGCCTTCTTGCGCCAAGCGAACCAAAGCCTCGCGCACGGGCGTGCGCCCCATATCCAGGTCGTCGCAAAGTTGCTTGACGCCCAGCTTTTCGCCCGGCTTGTAGTCCAGGTAGACGATTTTGCGTCGAATGGTGTGGTAGGACTGGTCCTGTAGGCTCGTTTCCTGCTCGCCGACGTGCATCGATTCTTCCATAGCGCCTCGCAACTGTTCTATCAAACTCATATGTCAGTTGTTAATTATGCCGCGAATCAGCTCTCCGCGGTGGGTAATTCGGCTGTTGCCTGAGAACTATTGCGGCATCTTAGTCTGTGTTTGCGCAAGGCTGCGCTCAATGTTGCCGTATCATAAGCCGTCGCAAACGTGAAATAGAAAGAAGGAATCCCATATGCAACTGGCAAACATCGTACGCGAGCGCTGGAAAGGCGTCTTGTTCTGCCTGATCATCGCCATTCCCGCGACGTTGCTCGGCAAACAAATTGAGGTGGTCGGCGGTCCGGTATTTGCCATCCTCTTTGGCATGGTCCTGGCGCTCGTCTTTCCCAAGAATCGTCGCGAACAGCTCACCGCCGGCGTTACCTATACGTCCAAAAAAGTCTTGCAGTACGCGGTTATCCTGCTTGGCTTTGGCATGAACCTCTCCCAGATTCTGTCCAAGGGCGCCCAGTCGCTACCGATTATCGTGGCAACAATCTCGACCTCGCTTGTCATCGCCTTTGTGCTCTGCCGCGTCATGAACGTGCCGGGCAAGATCGCGACGCTTGTGGGTGTGGGTTCGTCGATTTGCGGCGGTTCTGCCATCGCCGCGACCGCGCCCGTCATCGATGCCGACGATCGCGAGATTGCCCAGGCTATTTCGGTCATCTTCCTGTTTAACGTTATCGCGGCGCTCGTGTTTCCAACGCTCGGCGGCATGCTCGGGCTGACCAACGAGGGCTTTGGCCTGTTTGCCGGTACCGCCATCAACGACACCTCGTCCGTAACGGCTGCGGCGAGCGCCTGGGACAGCATGCATCCCGGCGCCAATGTGCTCGAGAGCGCCACAGTGGTCAAGCTCACCAGGACGCTGGCCATTATTCCCATCACGTTGGTCCTCGCATGCTGGCAGATGCATCTGGCACGCAAGGCCGGTGGCGACGCTAAGAGCACGTTCTCGCTTAAACGCGCGTTTCCCATGTTTGTGCTGTTCTTTGTGCTGGCGAGCGTGATCACCACGGTGTTTCAGCTTCCTGTGTCCATCACGGCGCCCATCAAGGAGCTGTCGAAGTTCTTTATTGTGATGGCCATGGCGGCTATTGGTTTTAATACCGATATCGTCGAGCTGGTCAAAAAGGGCGGCAAGCCCATCGCGCTGGGCTTTTGCTGCTGGATTGGCATTGCGTGCATGAGTTTGGGAATGCAGCACGTGCTGGGAATCTGGTAGAGAAGTAGCTTGTTTGCGTGCTGCGTGTTGGTTGCTGGTGAGCGCAAGCCTGCAGTGGAGCGATAGGAGCTCTTGCGGGTATGGCTTGTCCGCAGGTTTATAAGTCCCGAAGAGCTCTTATCGCCCCGCCAGGATGGCGATGCGGGGCAACACCTATACTCGCAGGATGACGCTTTCTGCCCTATAGTGTTTGGTGAGCAATATCGTTCAATTTTGAAACACTCGGTCGTGCGACCGTCGACGGTTGCACGTCGCTGCGGACAGGGGCAAATAATGGATAGCGATGCCAAGCTGAACATCTTGACCGAGGCCCTGGCTGCTGCCGGGGCCTCGGCATTGGCAATCGATGCGCGTGGGGACGTCGCGATCTCGACCATGAATGACGCGGCACTCGAGCGGGATGTGGCGGCTTTTGTCGCTGAGCGCCTCGACCGTATAGGAGACGGCGCGCGTCTGGTTATGGGGCGTGCGGGTACGCGCCTGAGCCTGACCGTTCGCCCCACCGACAAAGAGGGCGGGGGCCTTTGGGTCGTCGTGGTCCGCGAGGTGCGCGGCGCCGCGGCGCATGCGGGCATCGAGTGGCTCAACGCCGACGAGGTTGAGGCCCGCTACGAATTGAGCGCGTACGGCATCGTTGAGGGGGCGGCCTCGGTGGCTGCGCCGGTTGCCGAGAGCTACGCGCGCGGTGTGCCCCTTATGCTCGAGGGTGAGCTGGGAGCGGGTCAGATCGAGATCGCCAAGCGCCTCTATCTGGACGGTCCTTTTGCCGATCAGCCCTTTGTTTCCCTTGCGCTTGATGAACTCACCGAGCGCGGTTGGCGCCATGTGCTCAAAAGCGCCGAATCGCCGTTGTTCCAAACGGGGCTGACCCTTTGCATTGAGGGCTGGAATGCGGTTGGCCCCCAGCGCCTCCGCGAGCTGGTCTCCACGATGACCGACACTGCGTTGGCGACGCGCTGCCATGTGGTGCTGACAGCGAATGACATGCCGGGCGGCGGCGAAAGTGATCAAGCCGCCTTTGTGACCGAGCGCTTCGCCTGTGCGGTGAGCGTGGCGCCGGCAGTCGCCGAGTAGGGAGCCGCGTCGACGAAGGTTGCGCGCTATTTGGAATATCTCGCTGATGCATTTGAGACGGCAGCACCCACGCTGTCTGCCGCGGCGACGAAGACGCTCGATGCTTACCGCTGGCCGCGCAATTATCTGCAGCTTCGCGAGGTCTCGGAACGACTGTATATATTGGCGGGGACGGGCACGGTGGACCGCGCTGTGGCGGAGGAAGTGCTCGCCCAAGAGGACGTGATTAAGACCGCAACCTTTGGCGCCCCGACGCTCGAAAGTGACCTGTATATCCTGCGACCGCTGGCCGATACCGAGCGAGATATCGCGCATCTGGTTGTAGACCATCTCCACGGCAACCGAACCCGTGCGGCGGAGGTGCTGGGCATAAGCCGTACAACGCTGTGGCGCTTGCTGAAGGACGATGACCGTTGAGCGAGGCGCCCGTGACCGCGCGCGACGCGTGTGCTACAGTCCAAAGCGTTATTGTTTCGATTTGGTTACGGCGTGCGAGGGCATATGGCTGAGACTTCAAAACCGAGCCGCAGAAGGCGGAGTGCCGCGCCGGTCAACCGACGCACGACATCGGTGACGTGGGGCAAACACGCCTCGGGGTTTGATGGCTCGTTCAAGCGCACTAAATACGGCTATCCTTCGGCAAGCGCCCGCTTGGCAATGCAGGCAGAGTCCTCGCTGTGGGGCCGCAAACGCGTGGTGGGCTCAAAGCTCAAGCACGACGGAACGCTCGGCTACATCAGCCGCGGGGCGGCTCGCCGCAGCGGGCTCAATCCCGCCGGCTGGCATCGCTACGTGCCGATCGTGGCCGCCGTTGCAGTGATCGTCATCGCACTCGCTGCGCTTGGCTATGCCGGCGGTGGCGCCAACTTGGACGCAGTGTTTAAATCGCCCGAGCTCGCGCATGCAGGTACAGAAGTTGTCGAGGGCGCTCAGACCCAGACGGGCGTCGCGCCCCAGCGTGGTATCGTTGCGGCGGCCTCCACCATCGCCGATGCGCAAAAGGACGAAGACAAGCAAGGCGACGACGCCGAAACGGCCCAGGCAAATGAAACGGCAACAACTCCATCGGCGGGATAAGTTGCGAGTGGGGCAGCAAATTTGGGACGGGGCCTTTCAGCGGGTCCGCCGTTCGGTAGAACGGCGGAACTAATTACTTTACGTACACCACGTTGTCGCGGCGCGGCTTTGCCTCGGGTGGCGTGTCCTCGGCGTAGCCAAGAATGCAGTTACCGACACCGCGCAGGCTGCCGTCGGCGGGCAGGCCCCAGCTGGCCAGCAGCTCCAGGCCCTCGGGCGAGTCAAAGACCTCATGCGCGCGGTGAATCCAGCACGAATCGACACCCAGTGCATAGGCGGCGTTGAGCAGGTTGCCCATGGCGAGCGAGCCGTCTTCCAGATGTGTGGGCACGCTGCGGTCAACCAGCACCACCACAACGGTCTTGGCGCCATAGAAGGGGTCGCTGTTGCTGCCCATGACCTGGGCGTTGAGCTGTGAGAGACGCTCGACGGTCGCGGGGTCGGTGACGGCGACAAACGTCACCGGTTGGCGGCCCATGCCGCTCGGTGCATATTGGCCGGCTTCGATAATACGCGCAAGCTTTTCGGCCTCGACGGGACGATCGCTGTAGTTGCGGCAGCTGCGGCGGTGAATGAGCGCTTCGATGGTCTCCATGGTGTCTCCTTGCGGTGGCGTTGCAGATGCCACGTTCATACCCGTCGGGCTCAAACGATAGACGGTCAATTGCCCGGCCAAAAGGATGGATTCCAATTGGGAAAGTGGGTTTGCATAAAAGTACCTTCAGAATGTGACAAACAAATGGGATGGTTAAACGTTTTATCCCGTCTACCCTGCGGTTTTTTACCACTTGCCTAAATGACGAACGCATAACCTCTGATAAAGGTTTTACTAAAGGAGCACCAACGTTTATCAACGCGCCATGGTGGCGCCGGGCCAGGAGGTAACATCATGTTCCAGGCTGGAGATGTCGTCGAGACCGACTTCGAAGGATTTCTGAAGCTGCTGCGTTCCAAGACGCGCGCTTTCGTGTCGATCAACGATCACGAGTACTACATCACGCACACCGATGGCTATTGGCGTGTTCAGGATTGCGAGGCCCTCAACGACAAGGGCCACTTTACTGACTGCTCCGAGCTGGTCAACACGGTCTGCGAGGTCGTCGAGCTGCCGTGGATTGCCGGCAAGAGCCTGCATGACAGCTTCTCGGGCGCTACGGTCTATGAGGCCGTCGCCGCTTAACAGGCAATAAAACCCGATTTTCACGTGACCGCTGGCGCCGCCCCCGCGCCGGCGGTCTTTTTCTGCCGATAGGCCATAAAAATGCACGCATTCGCGGAGAGCCTGTTGACGATAGTCAAAACTCGGACTAATCTAGAGACACATAATTGGTCAAAAATCGGACAATTGAATGGTGGGATAGATGAATAGTGCGGTTACGCTGGTCGACTTCGATCGGTTGCTCAATGGACTCGACCATATCTATTCGGAGTTCTCGCGCGCCTGCGGCCTTTCGGACTGCGCCTATTGGATGCTCGTCGACACCAGCACGGCGGGCGGCAGTATTGCCGTAAGCCGTCTGACAAGCGAATGGTTCTACAGCAAACAGACCATCAACTCGGCAATTAAGACCTTGACGGCGCGGGGCTTCGCAACGTTGGAGTTTGCCGAAGGCAGCCGCAAGAACAAGGTTGTGAGCCTGACCGAAGAGGGCAGGCGATTTGCCGAGCGTTATGCGCTGCCGGCACTCAAGGCCGAACAGCGAGCCTTTGGCGCGCTTGAGCCATGTGAGCAGCGCGAGATTATGCGCTTGATCGGCAAATTCTCTCAGGTGCTCGGCGATGAGTGCGATGCCTTTAAGCAGCATATCGCTGCCGAGAGCCAAGCCGAGAATCAAGGTGAGGGGGAGTCGTGCGACTGTTAATGAGGTTTCTAAAGCCATATCGAGGGCTTGTCGCAGTGACGCTGCTGGTGCTGCTGGTGGATAACGTCGGTACGCTGTTGGTTCCCACGATGCTGGCGAACATGGTCAACACCGGTATTACCACGGGCGATGTCGACTACATCTTACGCAACGGCCTGTACATGCTCATCGCGACCGGCATGGCCAGCGGCGGCGCGGTGCTGGGCTGCTACCTTTCGGCGCGTCTGGCGGCTAACGTGGCCTGCGATATCCGCAATGCCGTTTACGACAAGTCTCTCGAGCTGTCTGCCAGCGACTTTGAGCGCTTTGGCACGGGTTCGATGATCACGCGCTCGCTCAACGACATCAACGTGATTCAGCAGGCGATTCTGCAGACGATTCAGCTGGTGCTGCCCGTGCCGTTTTTGGCTGTGGCGGGCATCATCTTCGCCTGGTTTATCGATCCCGCCATGGGCACGCTTCTGGGCGTAGTCGTTGCGATTGTGCTGGTGGCGGCGGTCTTTACGGTTGCCAACGCGGCGCCGATTTTTATGCGCCTACAGGGCTTTATCGACCGCATGAACGTGGTGCTGCGCGAAAACATCGTGGGCGTGCGCGTCATCCGTGCGTTTAACAAGGAGCGTCACGAGGAGCGGCGCCTGGACGAGGTGTTTAGCGACTACGCCGCCAACGCCATCAAAGTCAACCACCTGTTTGTGGGCCTCGACAGCTCAAGCTTCTTTTTGATGAACATCGCCGAGGTGGCGGTGCTGTGGGTGGGTGGCAACCGCGTAGGTGCCCACGCCATGCAGATTGCGAGTATCTCGGCGGTGCTGGAGTATGCAATTCTGATCCTGTTCTTTGTGATGATGGCCCAGATGGTGGTGCTGACGCTTCCGCGTGCTGCCGCGTGCCTGAACCGTGCGCAGCAGGTGTTGGAGATTGAGCCGAGCATCGTCGATGGCGAGCGCACGCTGGATGACGGGGCGCGCGAGCCCCAAGACGAAGCCGATGCGGTGGCCGTGTTCGACCACATGTCGTTTCGCTTTGACGATGCCGACGAGGACACCCTGTGCGACCTGAGCTTTGCCTGCCGTCGCGGTCAGACGACTGCGATCGTTGGCTCGACAGGCTCGGGCAAATCGACGGTGGCCAAGCTTCTGCTGCGCTTCCACGATGCCACCAAGGGCTCCATTCGCCTGAATGGTATGGACCTGCGCGAGCTTACGCAAGACGAAATCCGCGGGCGCATTGCCTATGTGCCGCAGAAGGCGTGGCTGTTCTCGGGCACCGTGGCAAGCAATCTGCGCTTTGGCAACGAAGACGCGACTGAGGCCGACATGCTTCATGCGCTCCAGGTTGCCCAGAGCACCTTTGTGCTCGATCAGCCGCAGGGGCTCGATACCCCGGTTGCCCAGGGCGGTACGAACTTCTCGGGTGGTCAGCGCCAGCGCCTGGCCATCGCCCGCGCCCTCATGAAGCACGCGGACCTCTATATCTTCGATGACAGTTTCTCCGCCCTCGACTTCAAGACCGACGCGGCTCTGCGTCGTGCCCTCAAGCCCGAGACGCGCAACGCCGCCGTGCTCATCATCGCCCAGCGCATCAACACCATCTTGCATGCCGACCAGATCGTCGTGCTCAAGGATGGTCGCATTGTGGGCAAGGGCACGCACGAGGAGCTCATGGAGGGCTGCGAGGTGTATCGCGAGATCGCGGAGAGTCAGATGAA
>URAQ01000069.1 GCA_900545875.1 uncultured Collinsella sp. | reverse complement strand
GCGCAGGTTGCCCAGCGACAGGTTGCGGAAGAACAAGTTGGCGTCCTCGCCGATGCCGGGATGGGCGGTCATGAGCATAAAGTCGCTGTAGAGCTTGGCCGTCTTCTCGTTAAAGTTGCCGGTGCCCAACAGCGTCAGGCGTGTAAGCGCCATGCCCTCGCGATAGGTGAGCTGGCAGATCTTGGAGTGGCACTTAAAGCCCTCGGAGCCGTAGATGACGGTGCAGCCTGCCTCTTCCAGACGCTCGGCCCACTCGATGTTGTTCTGTTCGTCGAAGCGGGCGCGGAGCTCCATGAGCACCGTGACCTCTTTGCCGTTCTCGGCGGCATCGATCAGCGACTCGCACAGGCGGCTCTGCTTGGCCACGCGGTAGAGCGTGATTCGCAGCGAGATGCACTCGGGGTCGTAGGCGGCCTCGTGCACCAGATCCAGGAAGGGGTTCATGGCCTCATAGGGATAAAAGAGCAGCTTGTCGTGCCGAAGTACCTGCTCGCGGATGGAGCGGGTCATATCGATGGTGGGGTTGGGCTGCGGCTTAAACGGCGTAAAGAGCAGCTCGTTGCGCAGGTGCTCGGGAATCTTGCCCTCAATGCCAAAGACATAGCCCAGGTTGAGCGGGATATCGCAGGTAAAGACCGAGCGACGCGAGAGCTCGAGCGCCTTGCGGATAGTCTTGAGCGTTGGCTTTTCGAGAGAGCCCGATACGGCGAGCACCACCGGCTGCAGGCGCAAGCGTTTCTTGAGGATGCGCTTCATGTGCTGGCGGTAATCCTCTTCTTCCTCGACGCCCTCGCCGTCCGGGTCGATATCGGCATTGCGGGTGACGCGGATCAGCGCGCGATCCAGCGGCTTATAGGAGCCAAAGCAGCTGTCCAGGCAGGCGAGGATGACGTCCTCGAGCAGAATGTAGGAGTAGGTGCCGGTGGGCGAGGGGATCTCGACCACGCGGTTCATCGAGGCGGGAATCTCGATCAGGCCCAGCAGACTTTCCTCGTCGGTGACGCCGTCCAGGCCGCACGCCAGGTAGAGCGCGCCGTTGCGCAGGTTGGGGAAGGGGTGGCGCGGGTCGATCACCAGCGGTGAGATGACCGGCGACACGTAGGCCTGGAAGTAGCGGGTTACAAAGGTGCGCTCCTCGGGCGTAAGCGAATCGATCCGGGCGCGGTGAACGCCCAGGGTGTCGAGCTTGCCCTCGATGTTCTTAAAGATGGACTCCCAACGGGTAAGGAGCCCGGGCATTTCGGCCATGACAGCATCGACCTGTTCGGAGGCGGTCATATTGCTCTTGTTGTCGACAGGCTGTTTTTTGAGCTCGGCAAGGTCGGACAGGCCACCCACGCGCACCATGAGGAACTCATCGAGGTTTGACTCGAAGATCGAGACGAACTTAAGGCGCTCGAACAGCGGCACGGACTCATCAAAAGCCTCGTCGAGCACACGGTTGTCAAAGCGTAGCCAGCTGAGCTCTCGGTTCTGCGTGTACGAGAAGTCGCGCGGCGGTTTGCGCAGCTTTGCGGCGGCTTGCTTTTTTTCGATTTTGCTCGGCATATGCATCTGTCCGTTCAGTCCCCGCAGGGGACGGTAGCCTAACCCTATTCACTATTGTCTCAATTTAGTCGACTTGTGGCACGGACGTATTGTGCGAACGGTATCTTTACCTACTTCTTACGCTGTCAAGGCATGCGACTAACTGTCCAACTCGTTTTGAAAACAATCTATATCCATACTCAACTGATGAGGATGTATGAATAAGAATGATTGCGAGCTGAATATAATCGAATCCAAATCGAATCGTGGACAAACGACAAATATATGCAGAAAACCGTTTTAGCTATGCAATTCTTAAACATGAAAATATTTGTGCAATCTAGCTTAATTCCTTAGAAAAAAGAACGTTTACCTTTGAAAATATGCTTTAGAGAACTGAAGTGCATCATGGGGGAATCATATGCGATATACCGTTCATCGCACTTTGCTGACCGTTCGGGGGCGAGGTGGAATTGCGGGTGGTTTTTGGATATAACTAGAGCTGTCAGCAAGCAGCGTCCCATACGGAGGGGCGCTGATACATTCGGCCAGTAAGGCCCGAAAGAAAGGTAGGAGGCCATGACGAAAGGTCTGCACGTGCCTTCCGAGATCGGCAAGCTCAGGAAGGTCTGCCTGCACCGTCCCGGCGACGAGCTCCTCAACCTGCCGCCCGACGAGCTCGAGCGACTCCTGTTCGACGACGTCCCGTTCCTGGAGGTCGCACAGCAGGAGCACGACACCTTCGCCCAGATCCTGAGGGACCAGGGCGTGGAGGTCCTCTACCTCGAGAACCTCGTCGCCGAGGTGTTCGACCAGGTCCCCGGCGCCCGCGCCGAGTTCACCGACCAGTACATCGCCGAGGCCGGCATCCGCGGCCAGCACATGCCGCAGATCGTCCGCGAGAAGCTGGACTCCATCGAGGACAACCTCGAGTTCGTCAAGAAGACCATGGCCGGCATGACCAAGGCCGAGATCGACATGCCCCTCACGGCGTCCACGACCCTCGACTCCCTGGTCAACTCCGAGTCCGAGTCCGACCTGATCATCGACCCGATGCCCAACCTCTACTTCACCCGCGACCCGTTCGCGGTCGTCGGCGAGGGCGTCAACCTCAACCGCATGTACTCGGTCACCCGCAACCGCGAGACCCTGTACGGCAAGTACGTCTTCAAGTACCACCCCGACTACAAGGACGTCTCCCTGTACTTCCGCCGCGACTGCCAGTTCCACACCGAGGGCGGCGACGTGCTGAACATCAACGAGAAGACCCTCGCCGTCGGCATCTCCCAGCGCACCCAGGCCGCCGCTATCGACGTCATGGCCCAGAACATCTTCTGGAACTCCGACTCCAAGGTCGAGCGCATCCTGGCCTTCGACATCCCGGTCTCGCGCGCCTTCATGCACCTCGACACGGTCTTCACCCAGATCGACGTCGATAAGTTCACGATCCACCCCGCCATCATGGGCACCCTGCGCGTCTACGAGCTGACCGCCGGCAAGAACCCGGGCGACGTGAACATCCGCCTGATCGAGGACACCCTCGAGCACGTCCTGGAGGACGCCACCGGCGTCGACCAGGTCAAGCTGATCCCCTGCGGCGGCGGCGACCCGATCGCGGCCTCCCGCGAGCAGTGGAACGACGGCTCCAACACCCTGTGCGTCGAGCCCGGCAAGATCTGCGTCTACGCCCGCAACACCGTCACCAACGACGTGCTGTACAAGGAGGGCCTGGACCTTCTCGTCGTGCCCTCCGCCGAGCTCTCCCGCGGCCGCGGCGGCCCGCGCTGCATGAGCATGCCCTTCTGGCGCGAGGACCTCTAAGGTCTTCAAGGACCCGTATAGGTCTTAATACATACATCTAGCTGCCATTAGATGTCTCCCAATGGGGCGGTGCGGGTATTCGCACCGCCCCAATCTTGTTTGAGGAGCGTCAACACGATTGGATGACTGCTTTTGTAAGGAGCTTGGCCATGGATATCAAGACGATCGGCGTTGAGGAATGGCTTAACGTTTGGGAGAAGAGCGCTACGTGGGATATCGCCCAGTCGACGATTTCGTCGCTTACCATGGGCGAGCTGCGCGCGCTCGACGATCAAGATGGTGCCACGTTCTACGAGCGCCTGGACCGCGAGAAGATGAACTACGGCTGGATCGAGGGCTCGCCGGAGTTTAAGGCCGAGGTTGCCAAGCTGTATCGTCGCGAGGTCAATCCCGATCACATTCTGCAGACCAATGGCTGCACGGGCGCTAACCTCAACGCCATCATGGCTGTGGTCGAGCCCGGCGACCACGTTATCGCCGAGTGGCCCACCTACGCGCCACTCTACGAGATTCCGCGCACGCTGGGCGCCGAGGTCGAGTATTGGGAGCTTCGCGAGGAACTCGGCTGGAAGCCCGATATCGAGGAGCTCAAGCGCATCGTTCGTCCCAACACGAAGCTCATCTGCATCAACAACGCGTCGAACCCCATCGGTACCGTGCTCGATGCCGATATGCTCGGCCAGATTGCCGAGATCGCCCGCTCGGTGGGCGCCTATGTGCTGTGCGACGAGGTGTACCTGCCGCTTGAGAACACCGAGGACTTTTTGTCGATGGCCGATGTGTACGAGAAAGCCATCGTCACCAACTCGGTGTCCAAGACCTATTCGACGCCTGCTGCCCGCGTGGGCTGGGTTGTGGCAGACGAAGAGGTATCTAATCGCATTCGCACGTACCGCGACTACACCATGATTTGCGGCGGCGTGTTCAACGACGCCCTGGCGACCTATGTGCTCAAGCACAAGGACAAGATCCTCGAGCGTAACCGCAAGATCGTGTTTGGAAACCGCCATATCGCGCAGGCTTGGATTGATACCCAGCATCGCGTTTCCTGGACGGCCCCGCAGGGCGTGTCTACCTCGTTTATCCAGCTTGATATTCCCGAGGACGACGAGGAGTTCTGCAAGCGCCTGCTGGCCGAGAGGGGAGTGCTGTTGGTTCCCGGTAGCCGCTTTGAGCTTCCCTGCGGCGCACGCCTGGGCTACTGCGCGAGCGAGGACGTTCTGCGCGAGGGTCTGAGGCTCCTGGGCGAGGCACTGGCGGAGTTCGATCGCTAGGATTCCGACGGCTCTCAAAGCCGCTCAAATCTGTCTACGATTATCGATAACAGTCCCGTTTCCCATGAGGGGAGCGGGACTGTTTTTCTATACCGAGAAGTCAAGTTGTTACAAATGAGGCCGTAAGGTGAGCCGGTATTCGCTGGGCCTTATACTGAGCTTCCGGTGAACGGTACAAAGCGTCTGGTAAACGGTAATATGCTTACCAGAAATGAATAGGACAAACTTTTTTTTGAATAAAAATGAAAATGGTTGAGACGTGGTATGAATCGCTAATTCTATTCATAGCTTTATTAGAAATATGCAATTTGAGGGTGGTTTAATAAAGTTTAGTTCCATTTGCTATCTGGATTGAAAACGCGTTTAAGCACGTAAATAAACTTTATTAAATCAAAGTGTGCCATGCGTGAAGTATATGTGTATGCCGTTCACCCCTCATATAAAACCGTTCGGGGGCGAGGTGGAAGTATGAACTGATTTTGGATATAAATATGTCGTCAGCAATAACGCCTCACACGGAGGGGCGCTAACGAATCGGCCCTGACAGGGGCCCGAAAGAAAGGTAGGAGGCCATGACGAAAGGTCTGCACGTGCCTTCCGAGATCGGCAAGCTCAGGAAGGTCTGCCTGCACCGTCCCGGCGACGAGCTCCTCAACCTGCCGCCCGACGAGCTCGAGCGACTCCTGTTCGACGACGTCCCGTTCCTGGAGGTCGCACAGCAGGAGCACGACACCTTCGCCCAGATCCTGAGGGACCAGGGCGTGGAGGTCCTCTACCTCGAGAACCTCGTCGCCGAGGTGTTCGACCAGGTCCCCGGCGCCCGCGCCGAGTTCACCGACCAGTACATCGCCGAGGCCGGCATCCGCGGCCAGCACATGCCGCAGATCGTCCGCGAGAAGCTGGACTCCATCGAGGACAACCTCGAGTTCGTCAAGAAGACCATGGCCGGCATGACCAAGGCCGAGATCGACATGCCCCTCACGGCGTCCACGACCCTCGACTCCCTGGTCAACTCCGAGTCCGAGTCCGACCTGATCATCGACCCGATGCCCAACCTCTACTTCACCCGCGACCCGTTCGCGGTCGTCGGCGAGGGCGTCAACCTCAACCGCATGTACTCGGTCACCCGCAACCGCGAGACCCTGTACGGCAAGTACGTCTTCAAGTACCACCCCGACTACAAGGACGTCTCCCTGTACTTCCGCCGCGACTGCCAGTTCCACACCGAGGGCGGCGACGTGCTGAACATCAACGAGAAGACCCTCGCCGTCGGCATCTCCCAGCGCACCCAGGCCGCCGCTATCGACGTCATGGCCCAGAACATCTTCTGGAACTCCGACTCCAAGGTCGAGCGCATCCTGGCCTTCGACATCCCGGTCTCGCGCGCCTTCATGCACCTCGACACGGTCTTCACCCAGATCGACGTCGATAAGTTCACGATCCACCCCGCCATCATGGGCACCCTGCGCGTCTACGAGCTGACCGCCGGCAAGAACCCGGGCGACGTGAACATCCGCCTGATCGAGGACACCCTCGAGCACGTCCTGGAGGACGCCACCGGCGTCGACCAGGTCAAGCTGATCCCCTGCGGCGGCGGCGACCCGATCGCGGCCTCCCGCGAGCAGTGGAACGACGGCTCCAACACCCTGTGCGTCGAGCCCGGCAAGATCTGCGTCTACGCCCGCAACACCGTCACCAACGACGTGCTGTACAAGGAGGGCCTGGACCTTCTCGTCGTGCCCTCCGCCGAGCTCTCCCGCGGCCGCGGCGGCCCGCGCTGCATGAGCATGCCCTTCTGGCGCGAGGACCTCTAAGTCTTTCCGTTTCCGGTGCGGTCCCCCTACAACCGCACCGGCTTCGCCCGTTAAACGGGCAACACTAATACTTACGTAATTCATTTCTTCGAAAGGAATCGAACCATGGGTGTTAACCTCTCCGGCCGTAGCTTCCTCAAGCTTCTCGACCTCACCACCGAGGAGATCGAGTACCTGCTCAAGCTCTCCAAGAACTTCAAGGATATGAAGCGCGCTGGCGTTCCGCATCGCTATCTCGAGGGCAAGAACATCGTTCTGCTCTTCCAGAAGACCTCCACTCGTACCCGCTGCGCCTTCGAGGTCGGCGGCATGGACCTGGGCATGGGCGTGACCTATCTCGATCCCGGTTCGTCGCAGATGGGCAAGAAGGAGTCCATCGAGGACACCGCCCGCGTTCTCGGCCGCATGTATGACGGCATCGAGTTCCGTGGCTTTGCCCAGGACGACGTCGAGGAGCTCGCTGCTAAGTCCGGCGTGCCCGTGTGGAACGGCCTGACCACTGAGTGGCATCCCACCCAGATGCTCGCCGATATCCTGACCGTCCAGGAGAACTTCAACTACGACATCAAGGGCAAGACCCTCGTCTTCATGGGCGACTGCAAGAACAACGTCGCTCGCTCCCTCATGGTCGTCTGCTCCAAGCTCGGCATGAACTTCGTGGCCTGCGGCCCCGAGGAGTGCATGCCCGCCGACGACGTCATCGAGGCCTGCAAGCCCATCGCCGAGGCCAACGGTTGCACCATCAAGCTGACCACCGACGTCAAGGACGGCGTCACCGGTGCCGACGTTATCTACACCGACGTGTGGGTCTCCATGGGCGAGCCCGACGAGGTCTGGGCCGAGCGCATCGCTCAGCTCACCCCGTATCGTGTCACCTCCGAGGTCATGGCTATGGCCAACCCGGGTGCCATCTTCCTGCACTGCCTGCCCAGCTTCCACGACACCAACACCACCATTGGCGCCGAGAAGTGCGAGCAGTTCGGCATCACCGAGCAGGAGGTCACCGACGAGGTCTTCGAGAGCCCCGCTTCCAAGGTCTTCGACGAGGCCGAGAACCGCATGCACACCATCAAGGCTGTCATGTACGCCACGCTCAAGTAAGAGCATCTAGCATCTCGCTCGGGGTGTATTGCTGCACACCCCGAGCAGTTTTATCTGGTAATAATCTCGCATCAAGCGGGAGGCACGGCACGGAAGAGCCGCTTCTGGCGAGATCAGTAAATGATTTATGAAGGGGGGATGAGAACTATGACTGAGACCGCTAAGAAAAAGCGCGGCATGCCTTCATCGTTCACCATTCTTCTTGCTCTGCTGGCAATTGTCGCAGTGATTACCGTTATCGTCTCCGGCACGTCCGGCGGCGCGGTTACTGCCGCCCGTCTGAGCGATTTCTGCACCGCCCCGATTAAGGGCTTCGCTGACGCTCTGCCCGTCTGCCTCT
>URAQ01000068.1 GCA_900545875.1 uncultured Collinsella sp. | reverse complement strand
GGCGCCCGAGGCGGGGACATCCCCCGAGGACGGCCCTGCACCCAAGACCCCGCAGCCTGCGCCCGCAAGCGAGTCCGATGCCGTGGCCGAGCCCGCCGCCCAGTCGCAAAGCACGCCCGCGCCGTCGCACTTTGCGGCGCCCGAGCCTATAGACGTCAGCCCGCAAGATGACGAGTCGACCGCCCGCGTTTCCGAGGAGCCCGACTCCCCAGACACCGGCGATTCCGAATCAAACGCCGAGACCGACACCGTCTCTCCCGGTGACACAGCCGAAATCGACGTTGCCGCCGTTGAGGCCAAGCTCAAAGACCCCGGCTCGACCATGAGCTTTGAACCCCTAACCGAGGAGCGCATCGAGACCGACTCGACCTATGATGCCGGCACCACCACGCAACTCATGTGGGGCGCCCGCTCCGACGTTGGCTGCGTGCGCCCGCACAATGAGGATTCCTACCTGGTGCAGTCGCCGCTCTTTTGCGTATGCGACGGCATGGGTGGTCACGCTGCCGGCGAGGTGGCCTCTTCTATCGCTGTCGAGACCATCGCCAAGACAGCTCCTCAGTCTGCCGACGCCGCACGCCTGGCGGCAGCCGTCGAAGCCGCCAACGCCGCCGTAATCGAGGCTGCCTTGAATGGCCTGGGCAAGCCCGGCATGGGCTGCACAGCCACTTGCGCCTATATCGAAAACGACACGCTCGCCATCGCCCACGTGGGTGACTCTCGCGCCTACCTGCTCCACGAGGGCACGCTCATCCGCGTGACCCGCGACCACTCCTACGTGGAGGAGCTCGTGGATGCCGGCGAGATCACGGCAGATGAGGCCCGCGTCCACCCCAACCGCTCGGTCATCACCCGCGCGCTGGGCTCGGATCCCGCTATGTATGCCGACCACTTTACCCTGCACATCGAGGAAGGCGACCGCCTGATCCTGTGCTCCGACGGCCTTTCGAGCATGATTCCCGATAGCGATATCGAGAACATCGCTACGCAGTCCTCGAGCGCACAGATCTGTGTCGACAACTTGGTGGACGCGGCGCTCGCCGCCGGCGGCCACGACAATGTGACCGTGGTAGTCGTTGACCTGGTTGACGATGGCGTCATGCGCGAGGCGCAACGCGTGCGTCGCCGCAACGTTACTATCGCCGCCATCCTGGCCCTCGTCTTTGTGCTGGCAGCTGGCATCTGGGCCTACACGGGTGTCACCGGCTCGTACTACCTTGGTACCTACCAGGGCAATGTCGCCGTCTGGCGCGGCCTGCCCGGCAAGCCACTCGGACTCAAGCTCCACTGGCTCGAAAGCGAAACCAGCATCAAGCTGTCCGACCTGCCCGAAGACACGCAAAACCGCCTCAAGGCGGGCATTCCGCAAACAAGTGTCGACGATGCGCAGGACACGATATCCAAGTACCGCCACCAGATCGACGAGGAGCAGACCCGCCAGGTGATCGACGCGCAAACGATTCGCGACAACACCAATCAGGGATCGACCTCCGAATCAGATTCCGAGAAAACCGCCGAACAGTCCGCCGAGGCCGAAGCCTCCGATAAGAATTAGAAAGGGAGTGCCGCTTATGAGTCGCCGCAACACCGAGCTGCTCTTGCTCATCGCCTCGGCGTTCCCCGTCATCCTGCTGTATGCGATGTACGTCCTCACCGCGGGCGCTGCCATCTCCTTTGAGACGCTCGCCGTACCGATCGGCCTCTTTGCCGCCTTTGCCGCGGCCCACATTGCCGTGCGCATCTTGGCGCCCGGTGCCGACCCCGCCATCCTGCCCATCGTATTTATACTTTCGGGCATCGGCATCACGTTCGTGACGCGTCTCGCCCCCGCTCTCGCCATCTCACAGCTCATCATCCTGTTTGTCTCGGTGGCGCTCATGGTGGGAACGCTTGCACTGGTCAAAAACCTCGACGTGGTCATGCGCTACAAGTACACCTTTGGCATTATCGGCATCATCCTGCTGATGCTGCCTATCTTTATCGGCACCACGATCTCGGGCTCCAAGCTGTGGATTCGCATCGCGGGCTTTACCATCCAGCCCGGCGAGTTCGCCAAGGTCTTTATCGTGCTGTTCCTAGCTGGGTACCTGGCCGAGAACCGCGAGCTGCTCTCCATCTCCAACCGCAAGATCCTGGGCTTTAAGATCCCTCGCCTGCGACTACTGCTGCCGCTGTTTGCCGTGTGGGGTGTGTGCCTGCTCGTCGTCGTCTTCGAACGCGACCTGGGTTCGGCCGTGCTGTTCTACACCATCTTCTTGCTGATGCTCTACGTTGCCACGGGGCGCTTTTCGTATGTCGTTATCGGCCTTGCGCTCTTAGCCGTTGGAGCCGTGGGCGCCTACAAGTTCCTGTCTCACGTTCAGGTGCGTTTCCAGGTTTGGCTCGATCCGTTTAAGGACGCCCAGGGCCAGGGCTACCAGATCGTCCAGTCGCTCTTCTCGCTTGCCGATGGCGGTCTGGTCGGTGTTGGCATCGGCAACGGCATGGCCAACAACATCCCTGTCGTCGAGTCCGACTTTATCTTCTCGGCTATCGGCGAGGAGATGGGCCTTTTGGGCGGCGGCGCCGTGCTCATCCTGTTTATGCTCTTTGCCGTGCGTGGCCTCACCACGGCTGCCCGCGCTAAATCCGACCTCGCCGCCTTTAGTGCCACAGGCCTTACGGCCGCCATCAGCTTCCAGGCCTTCTTGATCGTTGGCGGCGTAACCCGCCTGATCCCGCTGACCGGCGTCACCCTGCCCTTTATGAGCCAGGGCGGCTCCTCTCTGCTGGCGAGCTTTATCATCGTCGCGCTCCTGCTGCGCGCCGGTGACGAGGCGACCGGACGCGAGGCCGAGCTTACCGGCACCGGCACCATGGCCGCCATCACCGATGATCAGGTCGCATCTGCCGCCGCCCCGACGGGCACGCGCTTTGCCACCTCGTCTTCCTACGGCAGCGGCAGCCATTCCATCGGCTCGCGTATGCGCCGTCGCCTGCTCGACACGCCTGAATCCGGTGTGCTCGGCCGCGTTGCTCTTGCCAACCGTCTAACCCGCGCGGTGCTCGCCTTTACGGCGCTGTTCGCCATCCTTATCGGCAACCTCACCTATGTCCAGGTCATCAAGGCCAAGGACTATCAGGACATGCCGACCAACAACCACACCATCGCCCGCTCCAAGTACATCCAGCGCGGTTCCATCATCACGTCCGACGGCGTGACGCTAGCCGAGTCGCTGCAACAGGAGGACGGCACCTACGCCCGTTCCTACCCCAACGGCAACATGGCCGCGCACGTGGTGGGCTACGTGAGCCAGCAATACGGCACCGCCGGCATCGAGAGCGTCATGAACGATACGCTCACCGGCTCCAAGGATTACTCCAGCTGGAACAACGCCATCGCGTCGCTCGCGGGGCAGACCCAGCCGGGCAATACCGCCAAGCTCACCATCGACTCGCGCATCCAGACGGCCGCCGAGCAGGCGCTCAAGGGCTTTAAGGGCGCTGTGGTGGTCATGGATCCGCGCACCGGTGCGGTCCTTGCGTGCGCGAGCTCGCCCACCTACGACAACACCAACATCGATGCGCTGATGCAGTCGGGCGGCGGCGAGGACGGCTCCATGTACGACCGTGCCATGGACGCGCTGTACACCCCGGGCTCGACCTTTAAGGTCGTCACGCTCTCCGCGGCGCTCGAAACCGGCACCGCCAGCCTTACCAGCACGTACCAGGCGCCCGGCTCCATGGATATTGGCAACGCGCCGGTCACCAACTATGCCAACGAGAGCTACGGAACCATCAGCCTGCAGCAGGCCTTCGCCGTGTCGTCCAACGTCGTCTTTGGCCAGGTGGCCAACGAGGTCGGCGCCAACTCGCTGGTACAGTTTGCCAACGCCTTTGGCTATGGGCAAAAGCTGGGTCAGGACCTTACCGCCGCGGCCTCCATCATGGCCGACCCGTCGCTTATGACCGAGTGGGAGACCGCTTGGGCAGGCGCCGGCCAGCCCGTCGGCATGGACCACACGCCTGGCCCGCAGACCACCGTTATGCAGAGTTGCGTGATCGCTGCCGCTATCGCCAACAGCGGCGTGGTCATGGACCCGTTCTTTGTGTCCCAGATACTCGCCCCGGACGGAACCGTGGTTAAGACCACGCAGTCCCGCTCGCTGGGCCAGGCTGTCAGCTCCACCACGGCCGACCAGGTCAAGCAGGCCATGCTCGCCGTCGTCCAGTCCGGTACCGGCACCGATGCCCAGATTCCGGGCGTCAAGGTCGCCGGCAAGACCGGTTCGCCCGAGACCGGCGGCACCAACGTCAACTCTACGTTTGTTGGCTTTGCACCTTACGATTCACCCACGGTCGCCATCTCGGTGGCCCTGGAGGATTACGACAAACACGACGTCAAGGCGGCCAAGATTGCCGGCATCGTCCTGACCGCGGCGCTCGCCGCACAGGGAGCGTGATGCCCATGATCAAGGCGGATACTTGGGGCACGCCGCGGCCGATGAGCTAGCGGCAACGCGCCACACGGCCCCAGCGGCCACACATTTGGTACTACACACATCGTTGAGCGAATAGTTATGTTAGGAGCAGGAATGGAACAGAGGGTCCTCGGGGGAAGATACCTCCTCAAGGATAAGGTGGGAACAGGCGGCATGGCGACCGTCTTCCGTGCACAGGATCAGGTCCTCGACCGCACGGTCGCCGTCAAGATCATGCTGCCGCAGTATGCCGGCGACGCCACCTTCGCCGCCCGCTTTAAGCAGGAGGCCCAGGCAGCTGCCGGCCTGTCCTCCCCCTATATCGTGGGCGTCTACGACTGGGGCAAGGACGGCGACACCTATTACATCGTCATGGAGTACCTGCGCGGTACCGACCTTAAGAGCGGCATCAAGAGCCACGGCGCCCTCGATCCCAAGAAGGTCGCACAGATCGGCTCGCAGATCAGCTCCGCGCTTTCGGTCGCACACAAGCACGAGATTATCCACCGCGACATCAAGCCGCAAAACATCATGGTGCTGCCCGACGGCAACATCAAGGTCATGGATTTTGGCATCGCACGCGCCAAGAACAGCCACCTCACGCAAGACAACAACGTGCTGGGAACCGCCCACTACGTCAGCCCCGAGCAGACCCGTGGTCAGGACCTCGGCCCCACCTCGGATATCTACTCGCTGGGTGTCGTCATGTACGAGTGCGCCACCGGCCGCGTACCCTTTGACGGCGACGATGCCATCTCGGTCGCGCTCAAGCAGGTCAACGAGCTCCCCATCCCTCCGAGCCAGATCAACTCCGGCGTCGATGCCGACCTGGAGCGCATTATCCTCAAGTGCATGGAGAAGGACCCGGCAAACCGCTTCCAGACGGCCGACGAGCTGCGCCAGGTACTCAACAGCTACCTGTCCGGCCGTGCCGTCAATGTCTCGGAGCCCACGCGCATCATCGGTGCCGCCGGCGACCTGGGTGCCACCAAGACCCGCGAGCTTTCCGACTCAACGCGCGCTATGGTTCGTCCCGTCTCGGGCGTGAGCGGTCAGAATACCGCCCGTAGCGCTGTCTCGGGCTCCACGGGCTCCTACGAGGTCGAGAAGCCTAAGTCCAACAAGAACAAGATCATCGCCGCCGTGATTGCCGCCGTCGCCGTGATTGGCGTGGTGGTGGCCTTTGCCACGGGCATGTTCAGTGGCGAACAGGTCACGGTGCCCGACGTGCTGGGCAAGGACCAGGAGACCGCTATCGAGCTGATCAAGGAGGCCGGCCTCGAGGTCGGAACTGTCGACCAGAGCTATAACGACGATGTCGACGAGGGAAAGGTCGCCGAGCAGACCCCCAACGGCAACACCAAGAAGGCCAAGGGCACGAGGGTGAACCTGGTAATCTCCAAGGGCCCTAAGCCCTCCGAGAAGGTTGAGGTTCCGCGGCTCGTCGGCCTGACCAAGGACCAGGCCGAGGCCGCACTGGCAAGCGTGGGCCTGAAGGGCAGCGCTTCGGAGGAAGCCAATGAGGCCGAAGAGGGCCAGGTCTTTGAGCAGAGCACTGCTGCCGGCAAGGAGGTCGAGAAGGGCACGACTATCTCGTACAAGGTCTCCAGCGGCCCGGACACCACCTCGGTGCCCGATCTGACCGACATGACCGAAGCCCAGGCGCGCAACGCTCTCGACATGGCTGGCTTTGGCGTCGACGTGAGCTACCAGGAAAACGACTCGGTTACCGAGGGCACCGTAATTAGCTGGAACCCCAGCGGCAAGCAGAAGCCCGGCGCCACGATCACCGTCGTCATCGCCAAGAAGTCCGGCAAGGCCAGCGTCCCGGGCAACCTGTACGGCAAGAGCATCTCCGCCGCCGTCACCGCGCTCAACAACGCCGGTTTCTACAACATCGCATTCTGCGATCAGAACGGCAACCCCGTGAGCGGCAACGAGAATGCCACCGTTACGGGCGTCTCCCCCACCGGTAAGCAGTCCACCGACAGCACGATCACGTTGACGGTTTCGCTTTCTGGCTCCGATTCGGGCGACGATTCCGGCACGACTAACTAGTCGAGGACCCATCACCCGCAGCGGCTAGGGCCGCAAACATATTCGCTCAACGGCGCCCGCTTGCTCCCCCGCAAGCGGGCGCTTTATTTATCGACAGACCATGACCCCTTAGCAACGCAAAGAGGCCCGCAAAAGCGAGCCTCCCAGGTGACAACAGAATATGTAATGCAGTAATTACTGGCCGCAGAACTTCACCATGATCTCGACCATGGACTCTTGCCTATGGACAAAATGTCCATAGGCAAGGAGATGAAAGAGTAAGGACAACGCCCTCTAAAAGAAGGCCGTATATGAAGATTGCATATCCCTTTTGCCTTCATATACTCAAGAAGCACCCCTCGAAGCGCTCCTGAGAGGCCCCCTTGGATGCAACCCAGGGGATCCAGATTCTGGTAGACATCGGCGCAGCAAAATCCTGCCGCGCAGGCACGAACGGACATCTTGACTCCTAACGCAATGCGGGGCGCCCCAAGACACCCCGCCACGACAAAAAACTAGTTCTCGTAGACCAGCGGGTGGCCCCAACTGCCCTCGATCTTGCAGGTCTCCGCCGCAAAACCGGCAGCGAAGTCCAAGCTCTCGCGAATCGCGGCCTCGCCGCACTCGCCGGCCTTCTTCTTGGAAAGATAGGTGACCAAAAACGCCGTCAGCAGTGAATCGCCGGCCGCCATAGCGTCTTTGAGCTCCTCGGGCGCCACGGGCTTGATGCCCTGCTCGTAGAAGTTTTCGCCGTCATAGGCGACGGAGCCCTTGCTCCCGCGCGATGCGCATACGATTTGAGGGCCAAGGGCCTTCACCCACTCGAGCTTCGCCTTGATATCCTCCAGGGAAGCGTCGCCCATGGACATAAAGGCGTACGTCACAAATGGCGCAATCTGCCCGAAGTACTCGTCGGTGGAGTCATCGGAGAAGTCGAAGCTGATAGGCACGCCGGCAGCCTTGATCTTGGGGAGCTCGCGCTCGGTGAAGCAGTAGTTGCCGCTGTGCACCAAATCGAAGCCGCTGACGTACTCGGCGGCGAAGCGGTCTATCACGTAGCGCATGTCGCCACGTATGCCGCCTTCATTGGAGCCCAGGAAGATACGGTCCCCGGTCTCGTCAACGGTCACGCGAGCGGCGCCGTTGACGCCCAGGACCTGCTGGCAGCGAAGAAGCTCGACGCCCTCGTCCTCGAGCGATGCTATAACGTGCTCGGCCTCCTCATCTGATCCGAAGATTCCCATGTAGGCGCTGCGATCGACGCCGAGCTTCTTGGCGAAGACGGCGAAGTTAACTGCATTGCCGCCGGGATACATGGTCTTGATGTGCTCGTACTTATCGACAACGTTGTCTCCAAAGCCAAGCACGCTTATAGGATAGGCTGCCATGGTTATCTCCATTCAGGTAAACCGCCGTGGTTACGGCGAGCAGACGGGGCGCGAGGGATTCGCACGTCTCAACGCGCCTC
>URAQ01000067.1 GCA_900545875.1 uncultured Collinsella sp. | reverse complement strand
CCGCCTACGAGTGCGACGGTCCGGTGTACATGCGTTTCGCCCGTTTGGCCTCGCCGGTTATTAACGACCCCGAGACCTACAAGTTCGAGTTGGGTAAGGGCATTGTCATGCGCGAGGGCGCCGATGTGACCATCATCGCCTGCGGCCTGATGGTCGGCGAGGCTCTCGAGGCCGCCGAGCAGCTCGCTGCCGAGGGCATCGACGCCGAGGTCATCAACATGCACACCATCAAGCCCATCGATGCCGACCTGATCGTCAAGAGCGCCACCAAGACCGGCCACGTCGTGACCGTCGAGGAGCACTCTGTGATCGGTGGCCTGGGCAGCGCCGTTGCCGACGTCCTGTGCGAGCAGTGCCCGACGCCGCTCAAGAAGATCGGCGTCAACGACACCTTTGGCGAGTCCGGCCCGGGCGCCGAGCTCCTGCACAAGTACGGCCTGGACGCCGCCAACATCGTGGCGACCACCAAGGAGTTCTTGGCCTAGGGCAAGACGAGGCAAAGTATCGCTTCAGCAACCGTATGCAATCCATAACAGGGGCGTCCTCAAAGAGGACGCCCCTGTTTTTTGTCGGCAACAAACAAATTAGGCTCGCACCAAGTAAGGGCTTTCTCCGGGAAACGGGCCCAGACCAGCAAAGTGCAATTCAGACCCTCCCAACTTTGTGTGCACGGCATCTCAAGCTGGTGCGCCGGCCCCCTAGTGGTCGCAGGCCGGACACAGGGTTACTTTCCAAATCTTTCCGCAGGACGGAGGAGCCCCCGCCGCGCGAAGCGCGCAGCGGGGGCTCCGACATGTCCGAGGACGATTTGGAGAGTAACCCTGTGCCCGGCCGACGGGATCCCTAAGCACGCCATGCTTCTTATGTGCAGCAAAGCTAATACTGCTAAAATACAAAGCGCTCATGTAGTTTAAACGCACGACGATAAGGAGCACCAGTGGGTAACCACTTCCGTACCTCCGGTGCGGGCGATGATGCCCCCAAGACGCAGACAGGCGTCCAGGGCAGTCGTTTCGCCACTCCGGATTCAGAGGGCAAGCCTGTTGCTCAGGCCCCCGCTCAGCCGGCAGATCAGGCACAGCCGGCATCCGATCCCTTTGCCTACAATCCCATCAGCGATGTTGCGCTTTCCGGCACGGCGGGTTTTGAGCCCGTTCAGGCTGTGACCGCTCGCGTGGAGCAGCCTCAGGCTGGCGCCGCCGCGCCGCAACCTACCATGGCCGGCATTCCCGACCCCATGGCTCCTGCGACACCGGCTCCTCAGCCTGCGCAGTCTGGCCTCTTTGCCGCTATTCCCGATCCCACGCAGCCTGCTGCCCCGGTGGTCGAGAGCGATCAGGCAGCCGAGGTCGCAAGCCTCGATAACGCGCTCAACAACCCCGATTTTACGTCGGTGTTTGCGCCCATCGATCCGCAGGCCAGCCGCAAGAAGATGGCCAAGCAGGCCGGTGTCGAGCCCGTCATCCTTATGGAGCATGTCACCAAGATCTATCCGGCACAGCCCAACAAGCCTGCACTCGACGACATCAACATCGAGATCTATCCGGGCGAGTTCGTCTTCCTGGTCGGTCACTCCGGCTCGGGTAAGACCACGCTGCTGTCGACGCTCAACCGCGACGTCAAGCCGACGAGCGGTCGCATCCTGGTTGCCGGTCAGGACCTCATGAAGATCAAGAACCGCAAGGTTCCGTTCCTGCGCCGCCAGATTGGCGCCGTGTTCCAGGACTTTAAGCTCCTGCCGCAAAAAACCGCCTACGAAAACGTGGCGTTTGCTCTGCAGTGCATCGGCAAGCCCAAGGGCGTCATTCGCAGCCAGGTGCCCGAGGTACTGCGTCTGGTCGGTCTAGCCGATCAGATGGACTCGCTGCCCGACCAGCTTTCCGGTGGCGAGCAGCAGCGCGTTGCCGTCGCCCGCGCTATGGTCAACCGTCCGCCGCTGCTGATCTGCGACGAGCCCACGGGTAACCTCGACCCGGCGATCTCGCTGGGCATCATGAAGCTGCTCGAGCGCATCAACCGCACCGGCACGACCGTGATCGTGGCCACGCATGACCGCGCGATGGTCGACTCCATGCAGCGCCGCGTCATCGCCCTCGAGGGCGGCCGCGTGATCCGCGACCAGGAGAGGGGAGGTTACGGCAACTATGGCACCAACTAACGTGGGCTACTCCTTCAAAGAGGCAATCAGCCACTTCTTCCGTAACTGGACTACCTCGCTCGGCGCCGTCATCACGATCTTCCTTTCGCTGTTTATCATCGGCCTGTTCATCATGGGCTCCGCGATGCTGAACTCCGTGATCGGCACCGTCGAGGATCAGGTTGTCATCAACGCGTTCATTAGCGATGACGCCGATCAGGCCGATGTTCAGGCTTTTGAGGCCGAGCTTAAGACGTGGAATAACGTCAAGTCCGTGATCTATAAGGACAAGGACGACGCGCTGGCCGAGTATACGAGCAACATGTCGGGCAACGCCGACGCCACCATGAGCGCGCTCGATGGCCAGAACCCGCTGCCGGCTTCGTTTGCAATTGAGATGGACGATCCGTCCAAGGTCGAAAGCACGGCAGAGAAGCTCAAGAAGAACGCCGACTTCCAGAAGATCGCGGATGACGGCGACGCCAACGCGAGCGTGCTGTACGGCCAAGAGGAAGTGAGCCGCCTGTTCCAGGTGACCAACTACATCCGCATCGCCGCCGTGGTGCTCGTTGGCCTTCTGACCTTTATCGCATTCATCTTCATCAACAACACGATTCGCCTGTCCATCACGGCGCGTCGTCGTGAGATTGCGATTATGCGTCTGGTCGGCGCCAGCAACGGCTTCATTCGCGGCCCGTTTATCACCG
Organism: uncultured Collinsella sp.; assembly: GCA_900545875.1. Lineage (GTDB taxonomy): Bacteria > Actinomycetota > Coriobacteriia > Coriobacteriales > Coriobacteriaceae > Collinsella. The sequence continues at coordinate 5,222 of URAQ01000067.1, read as the reverse complement.
AGGGCGTACTGCAGGCCATTTTGGGCTCGCTGCTTTCCATCGGCGTTCTGGAGCTGCTGCGCAATCTGATGATTCCGCGTCTGCAGGAGAGCATCGGCTGGATGTCGTTTGCCCTGCCGATGCAGTACTACCTGGTGACCTATGCTGCGCTGATCCTGGTCGGTGTGGTTATCGGTCTCTTTGGTTCTGCCATCGCCATGCGTCGCTACCTGCGCGTGTAGGCATGCCTGGAATTCACCCCTTCCAACGGGTCGTCTCTTATGGGGCGGCCCGTTTTTTGATCCCTAGGGGACGGCAGGAAAGCGAATCATTTGGGTAGACTCTTTGGAGTTCGCAATCGATAGCAAGGAGGCGCCATGGGGCGCAATAACAAGCATAAGCGTGGAGCTCGCAATAAGCGCGGGCCGGTGCGTAGCGAACGCCGTCCGAGCCTGACCGGGCGCGTGCAGCTCCATGAGCACAGTGCCTATGTCATAACTGAGAATGGCGACTACAAGGTCATGGGTCGCGGCAAGCGTGAGATCATGGACGGCGATACCGTTGCCGTGAGCATTAAGAACAGCCCGCATGGCGAGCGTCGCGCCGTGATCGAGGGCGTGGTTGAGCGCGCAGCCATAAGCGTGGTGGGTACGTACCAGACCGCCGGTCCGCTCGGTGTGATCGAGCCGCTCGATTCGCGTCTGAAGGCCGACTTCTTCATTCTGCCCGAGGATACCTCGGCGGATCGTCTGGGTGTCCACTCGGGTGATGCCGTTGTCGCGCGCATTTTGACCTACCCGACGCGCCTGGAATCGGGCACCGTGACGATCGAACGCCGCATTGGCGGAGACGACGCGCCCGATTTGGGCGTTCAATATGTGATGGCGCGTTACGGCTATACCGATAGCTATCCCGAGGCCGCGCTGGACGAGGCCGAGGGGCTTTCGCTCGATGTGTCCGCGGCGCTTAAGGACCCGCTCCGCCGCGATTTGCGTGACCGCTTTGTCATCACGATCGACCCAGTCGACGCGCGCGACTTTGACGACGCCATTTCGCTGGAGCGCACGCCCGAGGGTGGCTACAAGCTGGGTGTGCATATCGCCGACGTTTCACACTATGTGGCTTGGGACGGGCATATCGATCTTGAGGCTCGCCATCGTACGACATCGGTGTATCTGGCCGATCGCGTGCTTCCCATGCTGCCCGAACGCCTGTCCAATGACCTGTGCTCGCTTCGCCCTGACGAGGACCGTCTTGCGTTTACCGTCGATATCGAGCTCGATGCACAGGGTCGCGTGCGGCATTACGATCCGTACCCCAGCGTGATTCGCTCGCGTGTGCGTATGGACTATGACGGCGCCGAGGCGCTGCTGGTGCGTGCCGGCGCGGTTGAGTATTCGGTGCTGGAGGGTGCAGCCGAGGATGTTGCGGCTGCCGAGACCTCGCGCGAGGAAGCGCTTGAGCGCGGTCTTGCGTGCGAGGAGGCCGCCCGCGGCTACAACGTCGACCTCGGCGATTTCCTTGTCGCCGCTAACGAACTCGCCGAACTCCGCCGTCGTATCCGTCGCGCCCGCGGCTCGGTCGATTTTGACACCGCCGAGATTCGTGCTCTGTTGGATGAGGACGGAGTGCCCGTGCAGATTGTGGCGCGTGAGCGTTCGTGTGCCACGTCGCTTATCGAGGAAGCTATGCTGCTCGCCAACGAGTGCGTTGCAGAGTGGCTGGCAGACCGTGATATCGAGGCCTGCTATCGCGTGCATGAGGATCCGAGCCCCGATAGCCTGCACGGTGCCGCCGTTGCGCTGGCGCAGCTAGGCATCATCGACGATCGCCGTGCTGCCGGTATTGCCCTGGGGAGCCCCGATGAGCTGCAGGCTGCAGTCGATGCTGCCGCCGGTACGGCCAACGCACCGCTCGTTAACACGCTGCTTCTGCGCAGCATGCAGCGCGCGCTGTACAAGCCGCGCAACGAGGGCCACTTTGCGCTCGCCGCGCCGTGCTACTGTCACTTTACGAGTCCCATCCGTCGCTACCCCGATCTGGTGGTGCACCGCGTGCTCAAACTGCAGTTGGCCTATGAGCGGCTCGGCGGCAAGGACGCCTTGGTCCGTACGCCGCGGCTGATCGGCAAGGGGCGCGAGTCGCTGCCGCGCATTCTGCCGCAGATCTGCCGCGCATGCAGCGATGCCGAGCGCGCGGCAGATGCCGCCAGCCATGCGACGCAAAAGATCAAGATTGCCCAGTACTATGAGGACCGTCTGGGCGAGCGCTATGCCGGAACCGTCTCGTGGGTTAGCAGCATGGGCCTTTTTGTGCGCTTGGACCTAACGCAGGTCGAAGGCTTGGTTTCGATCAAGAGTCTGGGCAACGAGTGGTTCGAGTTCGACGAGGACGCGCTCACGCTCACAGGTGCCGACACGGGCACCCGTTACGAGCTGGGGCAGCGCGTGATTATCGAGGTCTCGCGCGTCAATACCACGCGTGGGCACTTGGACTTTAAGCTTATCCATTAGCCAAATCCCGACTCATGGTGGGGGAGCGGAGGGCGGCCTTTCGGGACCGCCCTTCGCATTTGAATCGTGGCTACCTTGCCGTCTGCTCGGCCGCCCGCTTACCTGCTATTTGAGAGGTAAAACCTACCAAAATAAACCTGTCCCTTTTGGCAGGTTTACAAGAAAGCGGGGATGAGATGGCGACGGTGTACGGTTATGCGCGGGTGAGTTCGCGCGATCAGAACCTTAATCGGCAGCTGGATGCGCTGGGCGCCTATGGCGTGGGCTCGGCGAATATTTATGCCGACCATGCGAGCGGCAAGGACTTCGATCGACCGCGTTATCGCGAGCTGCTGCACGTCCTGGGAGACGGGGACGTACTGGTGGTGCTTTCTATCGACCGACTTGGTCGTAATTACTCCGAGATTCTTGAGGAATGGCGACGCATTACCAAGGAGCTCGGGGTTGCCATTGTGGTGTTGGACATGCCATTGCTTGACACGCGCGTCAGGGCCAGCGGCGCGCCGGATGTGACCAACATCCTGATTGCCGATATTGTGCTGCAACTGCTGAGCTACGTGGCGCAGGTGGAGCGCGAGAATATCCATCGGCGCCAGGCGGAGGGAATTGCAGCGGCGCGGGCGCGAGGGGTCCGTTTCGGTCGACCTCGCAAGCCGTGCCCTCCTCAGTTTGAGCTGGTGCGCGATAGCTATGAGGCAGGCGATATTACCCGCAGCCAGGCAGCAAAGTGCTTGGGTGTGTGCGTGGGGACGTTCGATCGCTGGATGCGCGAGGCGGGGTAGGGGTTTGCGTCGCTTTGTCGCTTCCTGTTGCGATTCAAATTTTGATACGTTGACGATGTCATTTGGGGCTACACTCGCTGATATTCAAAAAAGGAGGTTGGCCCTTGGCACGCGTAAAACAAATAATCGGATGGACCGCGATCGTTCTGTTCGCTGTAACGCTGACGGGCATCTGGGTGCTGACGGAGCAAAATGCGGTAGAGACGTCGTTGCTGAGCGAGTCCACCGCGCGTGTGGTGGAGGGTCAGGCTACGGGCGTTCAGGCTGCCGATGCCACGGGTGAAGCTCAGACGGAGAACGGAATGACCGGGGGCGCCGATTCGGCTGCCTCGAATGTCCGGTCTGGCCGACTTGCTTCCGTTCGCATGTGGGTGGGCACAAACGTCCGTCGCGTTGCCCATACCGTAGAGTTTTTCTTCGTCGGATTGTTCGCCTCGGTGGTCGTGGTTTGCTTTTCCAGGCGTCCGTGGAGCGTATGCTCCCGTTGCGTGCCCGTATTGCTCTTTTGCGCCGCCTGCTCCGTTGGCGATCAGGTACATAAGATCTTTGTTCCCGGCAGGCATTTCGACGTTATCGATTTAGGATTCGATGCTGCGGGCTATGTCACCGCCATGCTGTTGGTATTGCTGGCGGCGGCGTTGGTGCGCCATGCGACTCGGCCGATCGGCGCCCATGCGAGGCGCTAGCCGGTAACAAACCCGTTTCTGATAATGCGGCCTCGTTGAATTATTTTGTGTCGCGCGTATTTCCGAGCGGTCGGATTTGAGGGGCGAGCGGTAGAACGCTCGCCCTTTGTGCGCCACGATGCGGCACAATGTACCGCAAAAGCTGTTTGTATCCGGTACGAATCGTTCGTTGGTCTTTAATTCTTCTCAACGGAGGTGTTTGAGATGGCAAACGGATTGCTTTTGCGGCTTCGCGAGCGTGAGCTCAGCGCGAGCCCGGCGGAACGCAATGTCATCGCATATGTAAGCGCTCATCCGCACGAGGTGGTCGGGCTGTCCGTCCGCGGTCTTGCCGATGTCACGTTCTCCTCGCCCTCGAGCATTTTGCGCTTTTGCAAGCGTTTGGGTTTTGCGGGCTACAAGGAGTTCCAGCGCGAACTGATTGCCGAGCTGGCGCTCTTAGGTGACAAGAAAGACGTAGCCCTCGAGGACATCTCCATGGATGACAGCGTCGAACGTATCGTGGGGAAGGTGATGAAAAGCAACGTGCGCACGATCGAGGCGACGGCGCGAACGCTCGATTACACCGTCTTGGAGCGATGCGCGGCCCGTCTTAAGCGGGCACGCGCGGTCAATCTGTTCGGTATTGGTGCCTCTCGTTTGGTCGCGCACGACCTGGCGCAAAAGCCCATGCGTGTCGACAAAGAGTGCCATCTGTACGACGACTGGCATGATCAGCTCTTATGTGCCAAGAACATGCATGAGGGCGATATGGCAATCGCCTTTAGCTACTCGGGCTTGACGCAAGAGGTGCTGGACTGCACCGCCGAGGCTCAACGTCACAACTGTCCCGTTGTGGCCGTTACCAAAGTAGATGGATCATCCAAGCTTGCCACCATGGCCGATGCCGTGCTCGGCGTTGCTGCGAGTGAACCCTTGGTCCGCAGCGGTGCCATGGCTTCGCGTATGGCCCAGCTTATGGTTGTCGATGCCCTGTACGCTGCTTACGTTGCCAGCGACTACGAACGGGCGACGCATGTCATTAAACAAAACTACATCGAGAAACAGGAAAGATGAGGTGAATGAAATGCTCGATTTAACAAAATTCACGACCGAACAGCGTAATCAAAGGTCAATGGACCTCGATACGATGACATCGCTGCAAATCGTCACGACGATGAACGATGAGGATCTTCGTGCCGTCCAGTCGGTCACGAAAGTGTTGCCCCAGGTTGCCACAGCAATCGACTGGGCTGCTGAGGCACTCGAGCGCGGCGGGCGCG
>URAQ01000066.1 GCA_900545875.1 uncultured Collinsella sp. | reverse complement strand
ACTTGTCCTGAAGGTCCTTGAGCAGGTTCAGAACCTGCGCCTGAATGGAGACGTCGAGTGCGGAAACCGGCTCGTCGCAGATGATGAGCTTCGGCTTGAGCGCAAACGCACGGGCGATACCGACGCGCTGACGCTGGCCACCAGAGAACTCATGCGGATATCGGTTAATGTGCTCGGGATTGAGGCCAACGACGTCGAGCAGCTCGCGAACGCGATCCATGCGCTCCTCGGGCGTACCGATGCCATGGATGACCATGGGCTCGGAAACAATCTCGCCGATCGTCATACGCGGATTGAGCGATGCATACGGATCCTGGAAGATGAACTGCATCTCGCGACGCATGTCCTTGATCTCGTGCTTGCTCATCTTGGCAACATCTTTACCCTGGAAGAACACCTTACCGGCGGTCGGCTTGGTCAGGCGCATGATGGTACGGCCCGTGGTGGACTTACCGCAACCAGACTCGCCGACCAGGCCAAAGGTCTCGCCCGGATAAATCTCGAACGAAATGTCATTCACAGCAGAGACGACACGCTTGGAGAAGCGCTTGGCGAACATGCCGGACTCAGCGGGAAACTCCTTAGAGAGGTGCTCGACCTTCAGCAGCGGAGTACGTTCGTTGGTATCTGCCATTACGCCTCGCCTCCCTTCTTGGAATCCTTGCGCGTACGGGACGTCTCAGGAGCGTTCTTGAGGAACTCGGGGTCACCGGAGTAGTGGCACGCAGAGTAATGACCAGACTCGGTGACAACGCGCTCGGGGCGCTGCTTGCGGCACTTGTCCGTCGCATAGGGGCAGCGAGGAGAGAAGACGCAGCCCTCAGGCAGGTTCATGAGCGAAGGCGGGTTGCCGTGAATCGGCGTCAGCGGCTTCTTCTCCTCGATGGCCTGCTCCGGGATGGAGCGGATAAGGCCCCAGGTATAGGGGTGACGGCTCTCGTAGAAAATTTCCTCAGCAGTACCGAACTCGACGGGACGGCCGGCGTACATAACCATGATCTTGTCGGCCATATCAGCGACAACACCCAGGTCATGGGTAATCATGATGATGGCGTTGCCGTTCTTCTCCTGCATTTCCTGCATAAGCTCAATAATCTGAGCCTGGATGGTAACGTCCAGGGCAGTCGTGGGCTCATCGGCAATCAGAATATCGGGATCGCAGGCAAGAGCCATGGCAATCATGACGCGCTGACGCATACCGCCAGAGAACTGGTGCGGATACTCATTGACGCGCTTCTCGGGTTCAGGAATGCCAACGAGGTCCAAAAGCTCGGTGGCGCGCTTGAGCGCCTCCTGCTTGGAGTAACCGCGATGCAGACGAAGGCCCTCGCCCACCTGCTTGCCGATCTTATAGACCGGGTTCAAGGAGGTCATAGGATCCTGGAAGATCATCGCGATATCGTTACCGCGAATGTGCTGCATCTCTTCCTCGGTCATCTCAAGGATAGAACGACCGCGATAGCGAACGTCGCCGCCCTCAATCTTTCCCGGAGGCATCGAGATAAGACCCATGATGGTCATGGCGGTCACGGACTTGCCAGAGCCGGACTCGCCGACGACGCCCAGGGTCTCGCCGCGATCGAGCGTGTAGGAGACACCGTCGACAGCGCGAACGACGCCATCCTCGGTGTGGAAATACATCTTTAGGTCATCGACCTCGAGCAGATGCTGGCCCTCGGGAACCGGCTGGTCCTTCAGGTCCACATAGTTCTTGTTCTTCTTCATCCTTATGCGTCCTTCATCTTGACGTCGAGGGCGTCGCGCAAACCGTCACCCAGCAGGGTGAAGGCGAGCACCGTCGAGAGAATTGCCAGACCGGGCATGATCATCATCCAGGGAGCAGTCAGCAGATACTGCTGACCGTCCTGAATCATGGAGCCCCACGAAGGCGTAGGCGGAATAACGCCCATGCCGAGGAAGGACAGAGCAGACTCGGTCAGGATGGCGCCACCAATGTTCATGGTCGCGTAGACCACGATGGAGGCGACGGAGTTCGGGAAGATGTGACGCACGACGATACGAGCATCAGATGCACCCATCGCGCGCGCAGCATCAACATAGTCGTTTTCCTTGACGGTCAAGATCGCAGAGCGGAAGACGCGCGCAATCGAAGGCCAGCCGAGAATACCGATGGCGATAAAGACGTTCTGAAGACCGCGGCCGATAACGGCGATCATGGCGACAACGAACAGCACGTACGGGAACGCCAGGAAGATGTCGGCCAGACGCATGATGATGGTGTCCCAGATGCCGCCGTAGAAACCGGCCAGAGCACCCATGACCAGACCGATCAGCGTGGAAATCGCGGTGGCCATAATTCCGACAGACAGCGAAACGCGCGCACCGTAGATAACGCGGACGAGAATGTCACGACCAAGGGCGTCGGTGCCAAACGGGTGCTCTGCACACGGAGCCAGCAGCGACGTCTCGGCCATGGTGGTCGAGTCGGAAGCCGTCGGAGAACCGAGCCAGGGCTTAGCCCACAGATCTGCGGTCAGGGCAACCACAACGACGATGATGATCCAACAGACACCGATAACGGCGAGTTTGTTCTTACGAAGACGCTTAAAAGCGTCGCCCCACAGCGTGCGGGACTTGGCGGGAGCAGATGCGGCCTTGGTGGCGGTAGCCTGCTCCTGAGACTGAGAATCAGTTTCCTGCATGAGACGTACCTCCCTTAGGCCTTATCCGACGGACCGCCAAGGCGGATGCGTGGGTCGAGGAATGCATAGCTAATGTCGACGAGCAGGTTGATCACCATAACGACGACGACGATGAGCGTAACGCCGCCCATAACGATGGGCCAGTCACGCATGCTAATGGCGCGATAGACCTCATAGCCGATACCGGGCCAGTTAAAGACCGTCTCGGTCAGGATGGCGCCCGAAAGCATGCCACCAAAGTCGACACCAATATAGGTAACGACGGGGATGAGTGCATTCTTAAGCGCATGCTTGACGATGATCGCGCGATTGGAGAGACCCTTCGCCTTTGCCGTACGGATGTAATCCTGGTTCATGACGTCAAGCAGCTGCGAGCGCATAATGCGGGCAGCATAAGCGGTCGAAACCGAAGCCAGCGTAATGGTCGGAAGCACATAGTGCATCCAATCCTGATACTGAGAGCTGGAACCGCCGGCACCCGAGATCGGCATGGAGATTGCACCGCCCGTGGCGTCCTTGAGGATGACGCCAAAAAACAGCTGCAGCAACATACCGAGCCAAAAGGCCGGGACCGCAACGAGGATCGACGTGGTGAGCGTTACCAAAATATCCCAGAAGGAATAACGCTTTACCGCCGAAATGATACCCGCACCGATACCCATGATTGCCTCGAGCACGATGGCGCACGCGGCAAGTTTGACCGTATACGGATACTTCTGGGCAAAGATTTCCGTAACCGGCAGCTTGCGCTGATACGAATTGCCCAGATCGCCATGAAGCAGGCCGTTCATGTAATACAAGTAACGGTCCACGAGCGACGTTTGAACGGGGTCGCCGTTCTCGTCAAGGATCGCGTTGCCGTCCTCGTCCGACTGGACCAGGTGATAGCGGACGCGAAGCTGAAGCTCCACCTCGGGGGACAGAGCCTTGTCTCCACCGATCAGCTTGATCGGATCTCCCGGCACGATATTCTGGAGGGCGAACAGAATCAGCGTAACGCCCAAAAACACCGGGATGAACTGAAGCACACGTTTAACGATGTACTTACCCATACCACTCCCCTATCTAGGGATTAACCTAAATGGGATGCCGATCGCCAGACCGGCATCCCAAAATTACCATCAGCCAGTTTACCCCAGGTTAGGGAGAACTGTATGTTTCCCATGAGGTCTACGTAAATACTTGACCCTCACGGAAGCTGCAAACTCTTAGGCGAGCTCAGCGGTACCCAGCTCGGCATGCTTCTGCGGATCGACATAGAGGTGCTTGATGCGATCGGAGCCGACAATGGTGTGCGTGTAGAACATAATCGGGATGACCGGGCAGTCGGCAGCGACCATTGCGTCGGCCTCCTGCATCTTAGCGACGCGCTCCTCGTCGTCAACAATAGTACGAGCCTCGTCGACCTTGGCGTCGAACTCGGGGTTGTTGTAACCAGAGCGGTTATCGCCACCGAGGGAGTCGGAGTGGAACAGCGGATACAGGAAGTTGTCCATGATCGGGTAGTCGGCAATCCAACCCAGACGACCGAACTGATAGTTAAAGTTCTGATACTGCTCGAGCAGGGCAGACCACTCAGGGGTATCGGAGACAGCGGTAACGCCGACCTTGGCGAGGTCGCCGATGATGGACTCCATGATCTCCTTGTGACCGCCGTCCTGGTTGTAGGAAAGGGTCACGCTAATGCCACGATCCCCGTTAGCGCCAGCGGGAGCAACCTTGTCGAGGTACTCGTTAGCCTTGTCGACATCGTAGGCGCAGAACTCCCATGCGCCCTCCTTGTAGCCATCGATGCCCGGAGGAACAATGCCGTCGGCAGGGGTACGGGTACCCTTATAGATGGTCTTGCAGATGGCCTCACGGTTGATGGCCAGGGAGATGCCCCTGCGCAGGTCGGCGTTGTTGAACGGCTCGGCCGTGGTGTTGCAGGTCAGATAGTACGTGGAAGGCTCGGCGCCGAGCAGCATGCGCTCGCCGTCACCCATGGTGTAGCCGTCCTTGGACACGCCGCGATCCTTCTTGGCGGCATCGATCTGAGCGACGGGAACGTCGCAGACATCGAGGTTACCGGCCTGGAACTCCTTGTAAGCAGTCTCCATGTCCTTGATGACCTGGAAGTGGATGCCATCGATCTTGGCCTTGTCGCCATAGTAATCGTCGAACTTCTTGAGGTTGATCTCCTGACCATCCTCCCACTTGCCGTCCATCATGAACGGGCCGTTACCGACCGGTGCAAGATAGAAGCTCTTGACATCGGACTCGGCGCACTCGGGAACCGGGGCCAGAGCCGGGTGAGAGGCGACGAAGGGGAAGTCAGCGTAAGCGGAAGACAGCTTGACGACGAGGGTCTCATCGTCGGGGCAGGTAACACCGCTGAGCTCGGTAGCGTTACCGGCAAGCAGGTCGTCATAGCCCTCGACCATGGAAAGGTGATAGGAGACCTCGGAAGGGCCGTACTCGGTAGCGATGGCCGACTTGGTGTTGACCAGACGCTCCCAACCGAGCTTGAAGGACTTGGAGGTAACGTCGTCACCGTTATGGAACTTAGCCTTCTTGATCTTGAAGGTGAACTCGGTGGCGTCGTCGTTGGCCTCAAAGGACTCGCAAGCCAGCGGAACGATCTCGCCCTTCTCGGCGTCATAAGAGGTCAGAGCGTCAAAGAGCTGGTACTCGACCTGAGTGCCCTGGTCCTCCTGGACATTGTAGGGGTCGATGCAGACCGGGTTGTTGATGTAGAAGTTCAGCGTCGAACCGGACTCAGAACCGGAAGCGTCGCCGCCCTTCTTGCCGCATGCGGCAAGAAAAGCCATGGAGCTCGCAGCGAGGGTGCCGCCAACAAAGGCGCGACGACCCATAACGGGCTGGTGGAACATAGAATCAGCCATGCCATCCTCCTTATGAGATAGGACAAAGAAATGTTCAGTCGGACGCATGTCGAGACAATCCGATCCGAACCATCAAAACGCCGCCCGCTGCAATGGCTGGTTATGCACAACGGTCCAACGTTTTGCAATACATTAGCGCATTTTATGCACGATTTGGGGCTAATTCCGGTTAACGGTCGAGAATTTCTTTAGTTAGGCGAAGTATGTGGGGATATTTTGACTCTGTTACAAATATGTAAACAAAAAGGGTCCCGCACTTGCGGAACCCTTTTCAAGTATTTTATGCGGCTCGTGCTTAGTAGCCCACGATGCCCTGCGGGAAGAAGAACATGCACAGCACGACGCACACGGCAAACACGACAGCCATGATGACAGTCAGGCGGTCAAGGTTCTGCTCCATAACGCCTGTGGCCGAGCTGGAGTTATACAGCGAGCTAGCAATCATATCCGAAACGCCGGTACCCTTACCGGAATGCATCAGGACGAGAATCGTCAACGCCACGGCAGAGACAGCCCAAACGACAAACAGAAGAATCTGAAACGGACCCATAGATAAGCTCCTTAATAGAACAGTTCAAACTCCAGTACTGTACCACAACCCTCAGCACTCCCCCACCTGCCATTTGGTGACGGGTTAGAAATGGCAGAAATACCAAAAAAGGGGGTTGTCCGGTTGTGGACAACCCCCTTGCTAGAAAACGGTATTTGTTTTCTATTAGGCCTCGGTGGCGAGCACGCGACCCGTCATCTCGGCGGAAGGCTCAATACCAGCCATGGTGAGCATGGTCGGAGCGATATCGGAAAGACGACCGTCCTCGATACCGGTGAGCTGGGCCTTCTCATCAACGATGATGAACGGCACGCGGTTGGTGGTGTGAGCCGTAAACGGATGCTTGGAACCGTCGGAAGCAACGTCAAACATGTGATCGGCGTTGCCGTGGTCGGCGGTAATCAGCGCAAAGCCGCCCTTAGCGAGAATCGCCGGGACAACCTTGGACAGGGCATCGTCAACAGCCTCGACGGCCTTAACGGCGGCGTCGAAGACACCGGTGTGGCCAACCATGTCGCAGTTCGCGAAGTTCACGATGTAGAAATCAGCGCGATCCTCGTTGATAGCGGCGACAAGCTTCTCGGTAACCTCGGGAGCACTCATCTCAGGCTGCAGATCGTAGGTAGCGACCTTGGGGGAAGCGACGAGCACGCGCTCCTCGCCCTCCTTGGGCTCCTCGATGCCGCCGTTGAGGAAGAACGTCACGTGGGCGTACTTCTCGGTCTCGGCGGTGTGCAGCTGCTTCAGGCCATTGGCGGCGATGACGTCGGCCAGGACGTTCTCGGGGAACGTCTTGGGGAAGGCGACCTCGACGTCAAACGTCGGATCGTACTCGGTCATCGTCACAAAGTGCGAAAGCTTGATCTGCTCGCGCTCAAAGCCGTCGAACTCCTTGTCCGTGAACACGCGGGTCATCTGACGAGCGCGGTCGGGACGGAAGTTGAAGAAGATGGCCGCGTCGCCCTCGTGGATGCCCTCGTTGTGGGCAGCGAAGGGCTCGACGAACTCATCGCCGCGCGGATCCTTCTCGTAATAGGCCTTGATACCGGCAACGGGGTCGGTATCGGCATCGGACGCATTGACCATGACGTCGTAGGCGCGCTGAATGCGCTCCCAACGGTTGTCGCGGTCCATGGCCCAATAACGACCCGAGACGGTGGCAACGCGAGCGTCGCAACCGGTCTCCTCGGAGATCTTAGCCAGGAAGGCGCAGAACTCGCTCATGTAGCCGGCACCAGACTGCGGGTCAACGTCGCGGCCATCCATAAAGGCGTGAACGCGAACGGTCTTGACACCGTGCTCGGCAGCCATCTTGACCAGGGCCTCGACGTGGTTCATGTGGGAGTGAACGCCGCCAGGGCTCATAAGGCCCATGAGGTGCAGAGTCTTGCCCTCGGCCTTGACATCGTCCATAGCCTTGACGAAAACCTCGTTCTTGGCGATGGAGCCGTCCTTGATGGCATTGTTGATGCGCGAAAGCTCCTGGAACACGATGCGACCGGCACCGATGTTGAGGTGACCCACCTCGGAGTTACCCATCTGGCCATCGGGAAGACCCACGTCCTCGCCCGAAGCGCCGAGCGTGGTGTGGGGGTACTTCTCGTACAGGCTATCAAGAAAGGGCGTCTTGGCAGCGGCGACGGCGTTCTCGCCATCGGCCGGAGCCAGGCCGCAACCGTCCATGATGATCAGGAGTGCAGGAAGATGACGCTGTGCCATATGTCCTACTCGCCTGCCTTGACGACCATAGAGGCGAAGTCGGCAGCCTTGAGCGAAGCGCCGCCCACGAGGGCGCCGTCAACGTCGGGCTTGGCGACGAGCTCGGCGATGTTGCCGGGCTTGGCGGAACCGCCATACAGCACGCGGATGCCGTTAGCGAGCTCCTCGCCGAACATCTCTTTGAGGGTCTCACGGATAGCACCGCAGACCTCCTGAGCGTCCTCGGCGGTAGCGGTCTTGCCGGTGCCGATGGCCCAGATGGGCTCGTAGGCGACGACGACCTGCTTGGGGCAGGTG
>URAQ01000065.1 GCA_900545875.1 uncultured Collinsella sp. | reverse complement strand
GGTTGGCCGAAAGCGGCGAGGGGTGCGTGGATGCCAGGCAGAACTTGCCGGTTGCCTTGCCCGCACCGATCGCGGCGAGCTTGCCTTCGACCATCTGCTGGGCAAAGCGGCCCCATGCCAAAAAGACTACCGGTTGGGGCAGCTGGCAGCAGCGTTCGATAATGTAGTCGGTGAGCGTGCTCCAGCCCAGCTTGGCGTGCGAGTTCGCGGCATGCTCGCGCACGGTGAGCGTGGTGTTGAGGAGCAGGACGCCCTGCTGTGCCCATGGGGTTAGGTCTCCCGTGGCGGGAATGGGGCAGCCCAGATCGGCTTTGAGTTCCTTATAGATGTTGCGCAGGCTCGGCGGCAACTTGGTTTGCGTCGCGGGGACCGAGAACGACAGCCCCATGGCCTGGTTGGGTCCGTGATAGGGGTCCTGACCCAAAATGACAACCTTGACCTGGTCGGCCGGCGTATAGACGAAGGCATTGAGGATGTCGTCTTGTGCCGGGTAGATAGTCTGCTCGGCACGCAAAAGGGCGATGCGCTCGAGCAGCTGGTTCGTAGTGTCACGTACCGGCTGCGGCGCATCGCCCAACCAAGTTGCTATGTTGCGATCGCGGCTCGCGGCTTCCATGGGGCTCCTTTACGTCAGATGCTCTGTTGGCATCTATTGTAAAGGTGTCCGGAGACCTTTATGCCACGGCTGTATGAAGAGTGGGGTCTACGAGACGTGCTCGGGCGCTCCTGCCATGCGAGCCTGTCCATGTGCGCGAAGGCGTGGAAGCTCGACGGTTGCTACCATGACGCCGGTGAGGATGAGGGCTGCGCCAAAGAAGGCGATGGGGCTCAGGACCTCGCCGACCAGGAAGAACGAGAAGACGGCGGAGCATACCGGTTCGAGCGAGAAGGCGAAGCCGGTGGTCTCGGCGGGCACGTGGGGCTGCACGAGCGTCTGGGTGATAAAGCCGTAGGCAGAGCAGATGAGTGCGAGCGCGACGACAACGACGATCTCGCTGGGCGTACTGGGAAGCGTGAAGCCGCCAAAGACGCATGCGGCAATGCCCGAGAACAGGCCGCCGAAGCCCAGCTGCCAAACGCCCAGAGCCAGCGGGTCGACATCTTCGACAAAGCGCTTCGCCACAATGATGTGGCCGGCATAGACAAAAGCGGAGAGCAGCATGATGAGCGCGCCCGGGTTCAGGCTGGTGAAGTCGGCGCCCGAGAGCAGCAGCATGCCGCAGGTGACGATGGCGGTGCCGATGAGCACTTTGCGCTCGGGGGCACGACGCAGCAGGGCGGCGTTGGCAAACGGCACGATCACGACCGTCAGGCTCTGCAAAAAGCCGGCGGTGGAGGCGGAGGTGAGGCTGGAGCCCAGGCACATGCAGGTGAGCTCGGTTGCCATAATGGCGCCGATGATGGCGGCGCGGACCATAAGGTCACGGTTGATGCGCAACGCGTGCTTGTGGAAGAGCAGCAGGCAGGCCGCAAAGGCGATGATGCAGCGCAGCGCGACGATACTCGTGGCGTTCATGCTGTCCATGCCGATCTTCATGAGGGGGTACGAAAAGCCCCATGCGACGGGAACGGAAAATGAGAGCGCGATTGCTTTTTTGCGATCCATGGGACTCCTTTTGTTACAGAACGGTTTCGTAAAAAGGATTCTGCTCCCAGATATTGATGTAGTAAAGCGAATGTATCTTCAGTATGATTAAGAAACGCTAATGTTGGCAGAAAAAGCGCTGGCAAAACGTTTTACGGCTGCATTGATGTGGAGGCACGATGGCATCGCGGTATCAGATTGTTTGTATGGTGGTCGATTGCGGCAGCCTGAAACGCGCGGCGGACGAGCTGGGCTATACGCAAAGTGCAGTGAGCCAGGCCGTCAAGGCGCTCGAGCGCGAGCTGGGCACCACGCTTATCGAGCGCGGTAAGCAGGGCGTTTCGCTTACGCGCGACGGTAAACAATATCTGCCGTACCTGCGCCAGATTGTGACCGCCGAGGCCGAGCTCGAGGGCAAGCGCCAGGAGCTGCTGGGGCTTTCGTCGACCGATATTCGCATCGCGACGTTTACCAACGTGAGTCGTACCGTGCTGCCGCGTGTGATTCGCGACTTTGGGGCGCTGCACCCGGGCGTACGCTTCACCCTCAAGCAGGGCGATTACACGCGCAACGCCCAATGGGTGCACGATGGCGTGGTCGATTTTTGCTTTACGGCGCGCGGATTTACCGCTGGGCTCGAGAAGCGCGTGGTCTATCACGACGAGCTGGTGGCGCTGTTGCCTGTCGCGCATCCGCTGACGGCAAAGGAAAAGGTGACACTCGCCGACCTGGCGTCCGAGCCGTTTGTGCTGCTGGATGAGGGCGAACAGAGCCTAGTGCTCGATGCGTTTGCGGCGCATGGGCTGTCGCCGCACGTGACGAGCGAGGTCACCGACGACTACACCATCATGGCGATGGTGGAGGAGGGCCTAGGCGTGAGCATGCTCTACCGTCGTACTGTGGAGGGCATGCGGGCCGATATTCGCGTACGTCCCATCGTGCACGCCCCCTCGCGCGACGTAGTGGCAGCTTGGCGCAGTTGGGACACCATGCCCATCGCCACGAGGCACTTTATCGACTATATGAGCTCGCATATTGTCAATTAATGACTGGCGTGGCGTTGAGTGCGGTGTTTAGCGGGCTGTCGCTTTGGCTTGGGTGGCGCGATAGGTGCGCGCGGGGTGACAGAGCAACACGGCCACGACCATAAAGAACGCCGTGGTGCCCAGACTGATGGGGTAGACCATCATGATGTTTGCGAACGTGCGGAAGTGCGGGAAGACGCAGAACACCCAGTAGAAGCGGATGCCGCAGACGCAGATCATGGTGATGAGGGCAGGCATGAGCGAGATGCCAAAGCCGCGCAGGTAGCCGGACATGTTTTCGTAGAACATGCTAAAGGCGTACGCGGGGAAGATCGAGCACACGCGGATATAGCCGATCGAGACGATGTTGGGATCACTGTTGAACAGCGACAAGATCTCACGCCCCAGGCCGACAATAACGATAATTGTGGTGAGCGCGACGATGCCGCCTTCGACCAGGCAGACCTTGAGCGTCTTGGTGCAGCGGTCGATCTGGCGGGCGCCGTGGTTTTGCCCCACAAAGGTGGTGCAGGCCTGGCTAAAGCTGTTGAGCAGGTTGTAACACACGTACTCCAGGCTCATGGCCGCGCTGGAGGCAGCCATGACCTCAGTGCCCAAGCTGTTGATGGCGGACTGGATGATGATGTTGGCTACGGCAAAGACAGCGCTCTGGATGCCGGCGGGCAGGCCGATCTTGACGATGCGCTTGAGGGCGACGGGGTCGATGGCAAGGTCGCGCGGGGTGACGCGAACGACAGAATCGGTCTTGAGCAGGCGGACAAAGAGCGTGACGGCACTCGTCGTATAGGCGATGGCCGTGGCGATGGCCACGCCGGCGACGCCCCAGTGGAGCACGGGAACAAAGATGAGGTCCAAGCCAATGTTGAGGACGGTGGACACGGCGAGCGCTTGGAGCGGCATGCGGGTGATGCCGACGGAGCGGAAGATCGCGGCCTCAAAGTTGTAGAGCAAGATCGAGGGCATGCTCAGCAAAAAGACGCGCAGGTAGAGCGAAGCGAGCGGCATGGTCTCGGCGGGAACGTTGAGCGCGGCGAGCATGGGCTCGGCAAAGATCTCGCCCAGCGCGATGACGATAAAACCCACGAGCGCCATTAAAATCGAGGTATGGACGGCGCGGTTGACCATATTCTGATCGTTGCGGCCGATAGCGTTGGCGATGACCACATTGGAGCCAAGCGACATGCCAATAAACAGGTTGAGCATAAGACTGGTAAGCGGAACATTGGAGCCGACCGCCGCCATGGCGAGGGTTCCCTGGTCGCCCGAGAAGTTACCGATAATGACCGTGGCGATGAGGTTCGACAGCTGCTCCAAGATGCTCGTGGCGGCCACGGGGAAGGCGAACAGGGGAATATTGCGCCACAACGAGCCGGTGGTCATGTCAATGTGCTTAGATGCGGTGTCAGCCATACGCTCTCAATCTCTAACATGCTCTTTCGTGCTTATTTGCGCAGATGATGATACTCCTAATCGACTAGTCATTGGGGACGTTCTTAAGCGACTAGTCATTCAAGAACGTCCCCAATGACTAGGTGGGGAAGGCGTGCGACAATGGTGTGCGTTGTGTTGTTCGCGCTAAGGAGTTGCCATGTTGTTGTGTCCCGTTTGCCATGAGCCGTTGGTGGACAATGAACGCGGTGCTGCATGCGCGAGCGGACACCGGTTTGACCGTGCGCGCGAGGGTTATCTATATCTACTGCGCTCGTCCAAGAGCGGCGACTCCATGGGCGATCCCAAGTCGCAGGCACGCAGCCGTCGTGACTTTTTGAACCGTGGTTACTATGCGCCGTTGCGCGATGCGATGGTCGAGCTCGTGCGCGAGCGGGTGTCTGGGCGTGCAGCATCTGCGAACGGCCCCATGACGCTGCTCGATATTTGCTGCGGCGAGGGCTACTACACCAGCGCCATGGGCGCGGTGCCGGGCGTGGGCGCTTACGGGTTCGACTTGGGCAAAGAGATGGTGCGCCTGGCCGCCAAGCGCGGCGATGCGACCTATTTCGTGGCCAACATGAAGGACATCCCCGTGGCGGACGGCGCCTTCGATATGGTGACCGAGCTCTTCGCTCCCTTTAACGAGCGTGAGTTTGCCCGCGTGCTGGCGCCGGAGGGTTCGCTCTACACCGTGGTGCCGGGTGCCCGTCATTTGTTTGGGCTCAAGGAGGTGCTCTACGACACGCCATATCTTAATGACGAGAAGCTGCCGCAGACCACCGAGCTCGAGTTGGTCGGAACGCAGCGGGTGTCTGCGAATATTACGCTCCAGACCCAGGCCGATATCGAGGCGGTGTTCCAGATGACGCCGTACTACTACCGCACGCGCCCTGCCGACAAAGAGCGCCTGGCAAACCTGGAAACGCTCCAGACCGATATCGACTTCATCATCGCCGAGTACCGCCACAGCTAACAACCTGCCAAAAAGGGACAGGTTTATTTTGGTAGGTTTTATCTGGGCAAACGTAAAGGGCCGACCGCGGAGATGCGCGATCGGCCCTTTTTAGTTGCCTGGCTGCAGGGGTTATGAGAAGCGAGCGCTTATAGGCGGTCCTTGTTCTCGGCCTTAACGGCGTGTGCCTGCTGAACAAAGAACAGGTCGTACACCACGATGACAAAGGCGCCAAAGTTGATGGCGTCGCCGCCAAACGCGGGAAGCGTGAGCACCGCTTGGGCAAGCGTGGCGACCGCGGCAACAATACCGAGCTTAAACGCGCCGTCCACCTGCGAAGGCTTGTTGGCGCCCTTGATACCGGCGACGCCTGCGGCAAGGTCGACGAGACCCTTGGCGATAAGCACGACCGCCGCGAGCGTGGCGTACGAACCGTACGTGGAATCGAGACCGCCCGTGGCGATACCGACGCCGGCGGTGACGAGGCTGGCGATGCCCAAAACAAAGTAGATGAGAGCAAGGATTTTGAGAGTCTTGCGAGTGAAGCTCATGGCTGGTCCTTTCGATACGAGTACGCCAACTTGGCGCACCCAATGTACTGCACATATGGTGAAGCACATTGTAGTTCAACGCAGCGATGCATGCGCCTGAAAGCGCTTTGAGCCCGCGCGGCCCAACCCAACCTTTCAAAAGGGAAAGCTGGACGTAAGCCAAATCGATGGCAGCTCATGTGCGGCGCTGAGATGATGAGGCCGTAACAAGGAGTTGGTCTCAAGGAGGAGCCATGATGTACGGAGCAGGGCAAGTGCGTGAGCCGCGGTCGTTGGGAAGGCGCATGGGTGATTCTGTGATCGCTGCCGTGTGCACGGGATTGATGGCGGTGCTTTGCATTGGGATGCTGTGGGCCATGTCGCATGTGGGACAATAGCGGACGGTTGGGTGCCGGCATAAACGGCGCTCACGTATTCGTTTTGCTTGTTAAGGAGTACCCATGGGCGTCGTCGATCCCTTTTCTGTTGCTCGGGCCGCGGGGCTTGAGCTGACCGGGAAGCCCGAGGGCCTCACGCTCACTGACGGCACGATGGAGCTGCGCGCCGATTTTGACCGCATGCTGCCGCGGCTCAAGCAGGGCCGTCTGCGGCAAGAGCTGCTGGTAAAGGCTGCGCGCGCAAAAGGCATCGAGAGCCCATGGGCGATTGACGCCACGGCAGGCTTTGGCGAGGATTCGCTGCTGCTGGCGACCGCGGGCTTTACCGTCGATCTGTATGAACAGGATTGCGTGATCGCGGCGCTCCTCAAGGATGCCTTGGATCGTGCGGCAGATGATCCGGCGCTTGCGACAGCCGTGGCACGCATGCGCTTACATGCCGGCGAGGACAGCATTGCCGGTCTTCGCCATACAGCTGAGCTGATCGAGCAGGGCGAGCTCGCCGCTCCCGACGTGGTGTATCTGGACCCCATGTTTCCCGAGCGCACCAAGAGCGCGGCGGTTAAAAAGAAGTTCCAACTTTTGCATCATCTGGAACAGCCGTGTGCCGATGAGGAAGCGCTGGTCGAAGCCGCGCTTGCGGTGCACCCGCGCAAGGTCGTTATCAAGCGGCCGGTGAAGGGGCCACTGCTTGCCGGCGTTAAGCCGAGCTATCAACTTGCGGGCAAGGCCGTTCGCTACGATGTTTTGGTGCCACCGCGCCCGTAGCTTGCGTGCGATGGTTGGCGCTCCGTCAGTGCCGTGCCGATGCGGGGTCTATTTCCAAGGGTGCGACGTCAGGTGCCAGCCACCGCAGTATTCGCATTTGTAGCAGGCCAAACCACGCCGCCCGCGGTTTTCGCAGTCGGCCATAACTGCCTCGGCCTCGGCGCGCGTGTCGTAACGGTTTTTGCGCTCGCACGACTTGTAGCGCCAGACTTCATCGCGCTCGGCGTCCAGGGCGTCGCGGCGCTCGTCCTCGCGTGCAAACAGGTCGCTCATATCGCCGCCGGTAGCAGCGCCCAAAAACTCGCTTTTGGCCTTTGACCAGGCGGCTCGCTTTTTGCTTCCCATCTGCTTCGCGCCCCTCTCCAAACGTTGGTATCATTGCTCAGTCAAAGTGATACCAATAAACGTGAGGTCGCCGCGTGATGATCAGAAAAACCCTCGATACCGACATTCCCGCTGTCATGGCTATCTATGACGCGGCCCGCGCCTTTATGCGCGCACATGGCAACGCCACGCAGTGGCCCGAGGGCACGCCTTCTGCCGAGCAGCTGGCTGCCGATATCGCCGCCGGTGACAGCTATGTGTGCGAAGTCGACGGTCGCGTGGTGGCGACGTTTGCCTTTTTACCGGGCCCGGACGAGTGCTATGACGTAATTGAGGACGGTCAATGGCGTAGCGACACTCCGTACGCCGTGCTGCACCGTGTGGCATCCGACGGCACCGTGCACGGTATCGCGGCTGCGATGTTCGCCTTTGCCAAAGAGCGTGCCGATCACCTGCGCATCGACACGCATCAGGACAACCTGCCCATGCAGGGTGCCATCTTAAAGGCTGGCTTTGAGCGCGCCGGTATCGTCTGTGTGTCCGACGGCACGGTGCGTGTCGCGTTCGATTGGCTACGCGAGGCATAAGAGCGAGGACGCGTATCAATAATTCGTGCGAACGAAAATGGTCCCACCCGGGGCTATTTTCGTTCGCTGTGCTGTTTTGAAAGCCGGCTTTCGCAAGGCGCGAACCTACGAAAATCGCCGCGCGGCAACGCGGAGCGATGAGCTCGGTCGGGGGATAGGGCCCGCTTCGCCCGCCGGCCCGTAAATTGTATCATCCAGTGTGGAGCGTGAACGCCCGTTGCCGCGTGCGATGGGCTTGCAATAAGAGGAGAGCCATGTCGAAACAAGCGGTCGTTGGAATCTTGGCGCACGTCGATGCCGGCAAGACCACGTTGGCCGAGGTCATGCTGTTCAACGCGGGTCGCATTCGCAAGCGCGGCCGCGTGGACGATGGCGATTCGCATCTGGACACGAACGCGATCGAGCGCGAGCGTGGCATCACGATTTTTTCGTCGCAGGCCGTGCTCGACCACGGTGATACCCACGTCATGCTCGTGGATGCGCCCGGCCACGTCGATTTTTCGGCCGAGGCGGAGCGCACGCTGCG
>URAQ01000064.1 GCA_900545875.1 uncultured Collinsella sp. | reverse complement strand
GTCCGAGCCCGTCGTGGTGAGCGCGCCCGCGCCCGAGCCGGGGCCGTCCGCCTCGGCATCCTCGTTTGAGGCGCTCGTCGGCGCCCGTGACGCCGCGGGCTCTAATCCGCTCGATGGCTTGGCCGCTCCGGCGCTGTCTCCGCAGGATGCCCTGGCCGCCGCCATCGCGGGCAACGCGTATGCCGTGCCGACAGAGATGCCGGCGGGTGCCGTGCATGCCGACGAGATCGAGCGCACCTACGGTCCGCTCACCTGTAAGGCGCTGCCGGCACTCATGGAGTGGCTGGCCCTGCGCTCCGACTTGGATTCCCTGGCCGGCGAGACGCACGCCATCACCATGATGACTATCCACTCCGCCAAGGGCCTGGAGTTCCCGGCGGTGTTCGTGGCCGGCATGGAGGAGGGCATCTTCCCGCACGTGCACGACTTTGGCGGCAGCGATGACCCGGGCAAGCTCGAGGAGGAGCGTCGCCTGGCCTACGTTGCCATCACGCGTGCCCGTAAGCGCCTGTTCCTGACCTATGCGGCCACGCGTCGCACCTACGGCTCGACCTCTGCCAACCCGCGCTCGCGCTTCCTCAATGAGATTCCGTTTGAGGATATCGAGTTTAGCGGTATCGGTTCTGCCGGTTTTGAGGGCACGGGCTGGGAGAAGCGCGGCGACCGTCACGGCACCTTTGGCTCGGGCGTGGGTTCGGATATGTATGGCGGCAAGGTGTTCGGTTCGCATACGCGCTCGACCGGCGGTTCCGGTTCGCGCGGTGGATCGAGTTTTGACGATTTCTTTGGCGGCAGCAGCTACGGGACCGAGCGCCATCGTGGGGTCTCGCCCGACGCCGGCCGTGTTGCCTCGACCTTTGGTTCGGGTGCGCCGCGAGCCAAAAAACCGTCATCTAAGGTGTCGCCGACAGTGGAGCGCAAGGTCGATCGCGCTAGCGCGTCGCAGGACTTTGCCGCAGGCGATACCGTGAGCCACAAGACCTTTGGCACGGGTACCGTGATCTCGGTCGTCGGAGACATGATCGAGGTTCAATTCGAAAAGACCGGCCAGACCAAAAAGCTTATGAAGGGATTCGCTCCGATCGTCAAGCTGAATGCCTAACTGCGAGGTTGACCGGGCGCGCCGGGGGCTTTGATCGCCTGCTCGGACAGTCCTGCTCGCACGGAGAGCACATTAAGTGCTCTCCGGCTCGTGCGGAACTCGCGATCGACCAAAGCCCCCGGCGCGCCCTCTTCCTTGTGGCGTTTTGGCCTGCAGCTTGCGAACGTCGCTCTGCTCGTTCGCTTTTTGGTCTGGAGAGCCGGGTGGGCTGATATATATGGACAAGGGGCTCCCCCGTTGGTGAACGGGGGAGCCCCTTGTTGCGTTTGGGTTGTTGGTGCGAACTAGAGGTGGCTGATGATCAGTTCCATCTTGCCTTCGAGGTCGATGGAGCTGACGGTGCTCGGGGCCAGCAGGTGGCTTCCCTTGTGGACGGGGTCGCCGCAGACGGTGCCTTCGCCGTCGATGACCGACAGGCACATGAAGGGCCAGCGCTGGTCGAGGGTCTTGCTGCCGTTGACGCGCACGCGATCGACGGTGTAGCAGGGGTTGGACTCGAGCTCGGTCACGCCGTCCACCTCGGGCGCGGTCACCGTGCCGTCGGTCGGAGCCTGAGCATCAAAGTCGATGCAGTCGAGGCTCTGCTCAATGTGCAGCGGGCGCAGCTTTCCGTCGGTGCCGGGACGGTCGTAGTCGTACAGGCGATATGTCACGTCGCTCGACTGCTGCGTCTCCAGAATCAGCGTGCCGGTCTTGATGGCGTGAACGGTGCCGGAGTCGATCTGGAAAAAGTCTCCCTTGTGAATCGGCAGCACGTTGAGCATCTCGTCCCAACGGCCCCCCTCGATCATCTGCGCGGCCTCGGCGCGGTCGTGCGCGCGCTGGCCGACGATGATCGTGGCACCGGGCTCGCAGTCCAGTACATACCAGCACTCGGTTTTGCCCAGGCTGCCGTTCTCGTGCTTGGCGGCGTACTCGTCGTTGGGATGAATCTGGATCGAAAGGTCGTCCTTGGCGTCCAGAATCTTAATGAGCAGCGGGAACTCCTTGCCCTCGCAGTTGCCAAAGAGCTCGCGGTGCTCGGCCCACAGCCACGACAGCGTGTGGCCGGCGTACGGTCCCTCCGCAATCTGGCAGTCGCCGTTGGGATGGGCCGAGATGGCCCAGCACTCACCGATGGGACCCTCGGGAATGTCGTAGCCAAACACGGTCTCCAACTGGCGGCCGCCCCAGATCTTCTCGTGGAAGATCGGCGTGAGTTTAATCAAATCGGACATGTGCATACTCCCATAAGGTTGTGCGGGTGCCGCGTAAGACGGCTCAAAACGAGCGCCCGCGTGACTACAAAAACCTATGCCAACGTTACGTTGTGCAACTCAAAGCGGTCGCCAACGTTGCGCGAGATCGAATACTCAAAGGCGGCGCCGCTGTCCAAAAAGCCAATCTGGGTGAGCTCGAGCAGGGGAGAGCCAAGTTTGGTGTCCAGACGCTCGGCTTCTTCCTCGGTTGCTGCCACGGCGCGAATGGTACGGTGGAAGCTCGAAATCTTCAGCCCACATTGCTCGCGGATGAAGCGGTAGACCGATCCGTACAGGTCCTTCTTTTTAAGGCCTGGAATCAGCTCGAGGGGCATGTAGGTGTACTCGATAACGATGGGCTTCTCATCGGCCTGACGCACGCGCACGACGTGATAGGCAAAGTCATCCTCGGCAATTCCCAGCTGGGCTGCGATGTCCGCTGGTGGATTAACGATCGAGAAATCGTAGACCACCGAGGTCACCTTCTCCCCGCGATGCTCATACGAAAAACCCTGGGTACGGTCGTTTTTGCCCTGGAAAAACGCCTGGCCGGGAAGCCCCGCCGTGTCCTTAACGTAGGTACCCGATCCACGCCGGCTGGTAATAAGACCTTCTTCGGTGATTTGCTCGATAGCTCGTTTGACGGTGATTTTGGAAACGCTATAGAGCTCGCAGAACTCAACGACGGTGGGAAGCTTGTCGCCCGGTTTAAGAGCGCCATCCTCGATAGTGCGACGAATATCTGCAGCTATCGCCTCGTATTTTGGGATCACGGAACCTCCTTTCCAACCTGATTGAGTATAAAAGAAAGTATAGTTAACACCTAAGCATCCCTATTATATATTGAAAAAGTTCGAGAAAGATATAATTAAAAGTCGCCTTGCATATAAATTAGAGCGCTCTAATTAGATAAACATCTGAGTAATGTCGTGTTAAGCGGTCATCCGCGTTTTCCCAGATAAAACCTGCCAAAACAAACCTGTCCCTTTTTGGTAGGTTTTTGCCTTGGGAGCGGTACCATACAGGCAATGTTTAAACGAGAAAGGTGGGCTCCCATGGAACCTAAGCAATACTACATCGGCATTGACGTCGGCGGCACTTCGGTTAAGGAAGGACTGTTCGACGAGGACGGTAACCTGCTGGCCAAGGCCAGTGTGCCTACGCCTCCCATCGTTGACGCTGCGGGCTTTGCCGCGGTGACCGAGGCTATCGACCAGGTGGTCGCCAAGGCGCAGATTCCGCGTGCCTTTGTGGCAGGCATTGGCCTGGCCGTTCCGTGCCCCATCCCGGCATCGGGCGATGCCAAGGTTAAGGCCAACATTGCCATTAACCTGCCCGAGCTGAGGATCGCCATTCAAAAGCACTGCCCCGACGCGGTCGTTAAGTATGAGAACGATGCCAACGCCGCTGCCATGGGCGAGGCCTGGCTCGGTTCTGCCAAGGGCGTGCAGAACGTCGTGATGGTCACCATCGGTACCGGCGTGGGCGGCGGCGTTATCGTTAACGGCGACGTGGTATCGGGCGTTGTGGGCGCCGGCGGCGAGATTGGCCACATGTGCCTGAACCCGGCTGAAGAGCGCACCTGCGGCTGCGGTGGCCATGGCCACCTGGAGCAGTATTCCAGCGCCACCGGCGTGGTGAGCAACTACCTTGCCGAGTGCAAGAAGGCAGGCGTCGAGCCCATCGAGCTCACCGGTCCCTCCGATTCCAAGGACGTGTTCCAGGCCTGCCGCGAGGGCGACAAGCTCGCGCTGGCCGCGGCCGATACCATGGCCGACTATCTCGGTCGCGCCCTGGCGCTTATTGCCAACGTGGTCGATCCCGAGATGTTCCTCATCGGCGGCGGCGCATCCGCCTCGGCCGATGTCTACCTCGACAAGGTCCGCGAGCACTTTAAGCAGTACGCGCTTTCTGCCTCGCGCGAGACGCCCATCAAGGTCGCTTCGCTCGGAAACGACGCCGGCATCATCGGTGCCGCCTACGTAGCCCTGCGCGCTGCCGGTAAATAGCTGGTGCAAGGGGGGCAGGTTACTTTGCACCAACATGGTGCAAAAGGGACAGCCTTGGCCTCCATGCCTGCCCCAAAATATGCCGTGGCCCTTCCGTCTGCGAAGGCTCGGCATCGGCGTGCTACCATAGCTACGTCCAAGTACACATATCAAGTGGAGGATATCCATGGCAAACGTTCTTGTCTTTGGTCACCAGAACCCCGATAACGACGCCATCATGAGCGCCGTCGTCCTGTCCCAGCTGCTTAACCAGGTTGAGTATGCCGGCAACACCTACGAGGCCTGCGCCCTTGGTCAGCTTCCGGCCGAGTCCGCCAAGTTGCTCGCCGACGCCGGCATTGCCGAGCCCCGCGTGATTGATTCCGTCGAGGCCGGTCAGCTCGTCGTCCTCACTGACCACAACGAGTCTGCCCAGTCCGTCGCCGGCCTTAAGGACGCCACGGTCTTTGGTGTTGTCGATCATCACCGCATCGGCGACTTCGAGACCGCCGGCCCGCTGCACTACATCTGCCTGCCCTGGGGCTCCAGCTGCACCATCGTCACCAAGCTCGCCGGCGTGCTCGGCGTTGAGCTTTCCGACGTCCAGGCCAAGCTGCTGCTCTCGGCCATGATGACCGACACGCTCATGCTCAAGAGCCCCACCACCACTGATGTCGACCGCGCCGTCGCCGCCAAGCTCGGCGAGCAGGTGGGTGTCGATCCGGTTAAGTTTGGCATGAAGGTCTTCCTCACCCGTCCGTCCGGCTCCTTCACCGCAGCCGAGATGGTCGGCAACGACATTAAGATGTTCGAGCCCGCTGGCAAGAAGCTGCTCATCGGCCAGTACGAGACCGTCGACAAGACCCGTGCACTCGGCATGATCGACGAGATTCGCGAGGCCATGCGCGCCTACGCCGCCGAGAAGGGTGCCGACGGCATTGTCCTGTGCATCACCGACATCATGGAGGAGGGCTCGCAGGTCCTGCTCGAGGGCGAGACCGAGGCTGCTCAGAAGGGCCTGGGCATTGCCGACGAGCACGACGGCGTCTGGATGCCGGGCGTCCTCTCTCGTAAGAAGCAGGTCGCTGCCCCCATCATGGCCGCCTGCTAGGTTTAGTTGACCGAACGCCACGACCGGATCGCGGACGCCCCGCGCTCCGGTCGTTTTTTGTGCACGGCGCCGCGTCGTCTCTCGGACAGGTGTGCCCGTGCCGTTGAGCAAATAATGTTCAACCTGTGGTTCCGCTTTTCGGCCACGCCTGCGTGCTTGTCGTGCAGGGTAGGCTAGATGCAAGCGTAATACGTTAGAGCGCGGCGCCGCCACTTGGGCGGGCCGTGCTTTTTTAAGACGGGAACTTTCCCGTGAAAGGAGCCGCCCATGGCAGCAACTGAGCAGCTGTTCAACGTTCGTGAGCGCAAGCGCTTTGAACGTCACGACATTTGGGAGCGCATCGCCGAGAACGGCACGATTTCCGCCGCGGTCATGGTGATTGCCGCCATCGCCGCCGTCATTTGCGCCAATACCGATGCCTACGAGGCCATCCATCACTTTTTGGAGACCCCGCTGTATGTGGGTCTGGGCAACCTTACGGCTGGTCTCACCGTTGAGCTTTTCGTCAACGACTTCCTCATGGCGATTTTCTTTTTGTTGGTGGGCATTGAGCTTAAGTACGAGATGACGGTCGGCGAGCTCAAAAACCCGCGTCAGGCCATGCTTCCCATGCTGGCAGCCGTGGGCGGCGTCGTCGTTCCCGCCTGCATCTACCTGATCTTTAACCATGCCGGCGCGCACAACGGCTGGGCCATTCCCATGGCAACCGATATTGCCTTTGCGCTGGGCGTGCTGTCGCTTTTGGGCAATCGCGTGCCCAACGGCGTGCGCGTGTTCTTCTCGACGCTCGCCATCGCCGACGACCTCATCTCCATCGCCGCCATCGCCATTTTCTACGGTCAGAGCCCCAATCCGTTTTGGTTGGGCGCCGCCGCGCTTGTGACCTGCGCGCTCGTGTGGCTCAACAAGACGCAGCATTACCGCCTTGCCCCGTATTCGGTACTGGGTCTGCTGTTGTGGTTCTGCATGTTCAAGAGCGGCGTGCATGCCACGCTTGCTGGCGTCATCTTGGCCTTTACCATCCCGGCCAAGTGCGGCGTCAAGCTCGATAGTCTGACCGACTGGCTGGGCGAGTGCCTGCCGTTGCTCGACGACCGCTACGACGACGAGGCGCACATCCTGGGCCAGCATGACTTTACCGTCTCGACCACCAAGGTCGAGCGCGTCATGCACCGCGTGACCCCGCCGCTCATCCGCATGGAGCGTCTGATTTCCACGCCGGTCAACTTTGTGATCCTGCCGATCTTTGCGTTCGTGAACGCGCAGGTTCGCCTAGTGGGCGTGGACATGAGCACGCTGCTCACCGACCCGGTGACGCTCGGCGTGTACTTTGGCATGCTGCTGGGCAAGCCGATCGGCATCTTTGGCATGACGTTTGCCCTGGTTAAGCTTAGGGCCTGCGAGCTGCCGCGCAATGTCAACTGGCACATGATTGCCGGTGTGGGCATTCTGGGCGGCATCGGCTTTACCATGTCGATTCTCATCAGCGGCCTCGCCTTCCCGACGGCCCAGTTTGAGGTTCTGGCCGCCAAGGCCGCTATTCTCGCCGGCTCTGTCACCGCGGCCGTACTTGGCATGATCTACATGAGTGTGATCTGCAAGCACCCCGCGCCCAAGAACGAGTAGGCGCGTAGAAACAGACGCCAGAGCCTGCTCGAGCGCGTGTAAAACGCGGTTTTGAGTGGTACTTGCCACCTGCCGGACACCCCAGTGGCCAAAAAACGCCGTTTGTGAGTACTGTCACAAACGGCGTTTCATTTTAGGCGCGAAAAATAATGTACAAATCTATTCTGTCTGTGCATTAACGATTGCGTGGCTGGACGAAAAATGCCGATGTATCCTTCCAAAACCGGACACAAAAGGCCAAGACTGGCCTTTTTAATTCAAAATCGCTGTTACTAAAAAAGTAACAGTACTCATATTTGCTATTTTTTGACCACAGGCCCCAATGACTAGGTTATTCCACGGTGCCGTAGACGGCGCCCCAGCCGTGGGCGGCCAAGGCGGAGTTGAGCTGGTCGCAAAGTGACTGGCGGTCGTAATAGCCGGGCGGTAGCAGGTTCACGATTTCCATGAGATCGGGCGCCAGGTCCAAGATTTCGGCCTGTACGATCAGATCCAGGCGGTCGATGGCGTGGCGGTCGTAAAGCAGTCCGTCGACCAGGCGCTGAAGGTCGCCGAATTCCTCGGCCTGGAACGATCCGTACTCCATAGTGCCTCCTTGGGCGCTTCATGCCGGCATGCGCGGCGATTCGTAATTCATTGCGATGGACTTAATCTATCACGGCTTCATAACGTTGCGACGGTGGCGGTCTATACTTAGAAGAGTTGCAACGTACCGCTTCGTGAAAGGTCGCACCCATGCAGACGATCTACCAGAAGATGGAAACCACCGAACTCGATGCCGCCATCGAGGCGCTCAAAGCCGAGGTCGCCGAGGTCAAGGCCAAGGGCCTGGCGCTCGACATGGCCCGCGGCAAGCCGTCGCCCTCCCAGGTGGACATCTCTCGACCCATGCTCGATATCCTCAATGCCGATGCCGATCTGCACGACGGCAATGTCGACTGTTCCAACTACGGCTGCTTTGAGGGCATTCCCTCGGCACGCAAGCTAGCGGGGGAGTTCCTGGGTTGCCCCGCTGAGCAGACGCTCGTGCTGGGTTCGTCGAGTTTGCTGATCGAGCACGATATCGCCGGTATGTTCTGGCGTTGCGGCTCATGTGGTAGCGACCCTTGGGAGGCTTACGAGGCCGCGCACGACGGCAAGAAGGTCAAGTTCCTGTGCCCGGTTCCCGGCTACGACCGCCAC
>URAQ01000063.1 GCA_900545875.1 uncultured Collinsella sp. | reverse complement strand
CGAGCTGCTGTGCCACGGCGAAGAACTCTTTCCAGAACTGCGTACCGATGATGCGACGCTTCTCCTCGGGCTCGGTCACGCCGGCCAAAAGCTCGGCATAACGGTCCTCGGCGTGGACGTGGATAAAGTCGACGTCAAACTGCTTGGTGAAGACCTCCTCCACCTGCTCGGGCTCGCCCTTGCGCAGCAGGCCGTGGTTGATGAACACGCAGGTCATCTGCTTGCCCACGGCACGAGCACCCAGCGCAGCCACGACGGAGGAGTCGACGCCGCCGGACAGGGCCAGAATCACGCGGTCGTTGCCGACCTTCTCGCGGAACTCGGCCGTCATGGTCTCGACCAGGTTGTCCATGCTCCAGTTGGGCTCCAGGCCGCAGATCTCAAACAGGAAGTTGCTCAGCAGCTGCTGACCGTACTCGGAGTGCTTGACCTCGGGGTGGAACTGCGTGGTGAAAATCTTGCGCTCGGGGCACTCCATGGCGGCAACCGGGCACACGTCGGTGCTGGCGGTAACGGTAAAGCCCTCGGGCACCTCGGAAACGGCGTCGCGATGGCTCATCCACACGGTCTGCTCCATGGGCGTGGAGTTAAAGAGCTTGGCGCCGGCCGTGCGCGTGATGGTGGCGCGGCCGTACTCGCCCACCTCGGAGTGGCCGACCTTGCCGCCGAGCGTCACGGCCGTGATCTGATGGCCGTAGCAAAAGCCCAGGACGGGAAGGCCCAGGTCAAAGATGGCGGGGTCGATAGACGGAGCGTCCTCGGCATACACGGAAGCCGGGCCGCCGGAAAGGATGAGCGCAGAGGCGTTCATCTCGCGAATCTCGTCGGCCGAGATGTCGCAGGGGACGATCTCGGAATACACGTTGAGGTCGCGGACGCGACGGGCAATGAGCTGACCGTACTGCGCACCAAAGTCGAGTACGAGGACCTTTGCGGAAGCCTTTTGATCCATGGTTCCCCCTCTTGTTGGCGGGGAGCCGGTGCCCACCCGCGCGAATAAACGAGAATAACTTTCATAGTGTACACGTTATATGGGGTTTCTCGTCCCTCGCAGCCATCAGCGCACGGCAAACGCACGACCTGGGCCCCTATTTGACGGCAATTGAAGTGTTTTCAAACGTTACAGATGATGTAATACGTTTGAACATTGGACGCCCTGTGCCACAATACTGCCGAACGACTCCGCCTCTGCGGCGGCAAATACGATAGGAATACCAGCATGAAGCGCATCCTTCTCATCGCCACGGGCGGCACCATCGCATCGACCGAGGACGGCAACGGCCTCTCCCCCGCCCTGACCGGTGAGGAGCTCGCCCAGAGCGTCCCCGAGATCTCGGGCCTCTGCGAGCTCGACGTGGTGCAGCCCATGAACATCGACAGCACCAATATGCGCCCCAGTGACTGGATGCAGATCCGCGATGTCATCGTCGAGGGTTATGCCGACCACGACGGCTTCGTGATTCTACACGGCACCGACACCATGAGCTACACCGCGGCGGCGCTTTCCTACCTGATTCAAGACAGCCCCAAGCCCATCGTGCTCACCGGCTCGCAAAAGCCCATGGGCAACCCCTTTACCGACGCCAAGCTCAATCTGTACCAGAGCCTGCTCTATGCGCTCGACGAGCACTCGCACGACGTATCGATCGTGTTTGGCGGCGTCGCCATTGCCGGCACGCGCGCCCGCAAACAGCGCACCATGAGCTTTAACGCGTTCATTAGCGTCAACTATCCGCCCATTGCCTACATCCGCAACGACCGCATTGTGCGCAA
The DNA here is from genome assembly GCA_900545875.1 of uncultured Collinsella sp. Lineage (GTDB taxonomy): Bacteria > Actinomycetota > Coriobacteriia > Coriobacteriales > Coriobacteriaceae > Collinsella. Next base: position 6,524 of record URAQ01000063.1, on the reverse strand, counting down.
CGGGCTTCACGGCACTCATCAGAATGAGAGCCCGGTTCGTTTCTACGACAGCATCGACCCGCGCGTATTTGTACTCAAGCTTACGCCCGGCGTAAACCCGGGCATCCTCGACGCCCTTGCCGATAGCTACGACGCCGTGATTCTGGAGACCTTTGGCATTGGCGGTATCCCCGAGTTTGGTGAGTCGGGCGAGTCGTTCCAAGAGGCAATTTTCCGCTGGGTCGATTCGGGCCGCACCGTCGTTATGACCACGCAGGTCCCCGAAGAGGGCCTCGATCTGGGCGTTTATGAGGTCGGCCGTGCTTACGCCGATCATCCGGGCATTCTGCGCGGCGATGACATGACCACCGAGACGCTCGTGGCCAAGACCATGTGGGCACTCGGCCAGTCACGTGATGCGGACGAGATTCAGCGCCTGTTCTACAGCCAAGTCAACCACGACCGCATCCCGATGGCGTAATTCAGTTGTCGACGGGTATCCCCTATTCGATACCCTCGAGAAGCTCTGACACCGTCATGCCGAGTGCGGGCGCGATCTTAAATAGAACCTTGAGCGTGAAATTTGCCGTCCCATCTTCGATTCGGTCGAGGTAGGGTCGGCTAATTCCTGTCGCCACACAAAAATCAACCTTGGAGATACCAAGGTCCCTGCGTGTCTCTTCGACCCGCCTGCCAAGAATCTGTTTCGCACGTTCGTCCATGCAGCCGAGTTTGAAATGGAGCCGAACATAAACGTAAACTATAGTTTACGTTTTCCCGAATACACAGGAGTTTTCTATGTCGGGTTCTTCGGTCCGCATGCACCGAGCCACGCTTCGCACAAACAGCGCACCGCCCAAGCTCGTCGTCGTTGAAGCAGAATGCCTTTCGCCCGATGAGCGCACAGCATTTGCATTGCTATCAAGTCGCGTCGTCGCCGTTCTGGTCCCTTGCCCGGCGCAAGGTGAACTTGCCATTCAATGCCAAACGCACGGCTGCTCGCTCAATCAGGTTGCCGTAATCGCAACCAGCCAACGCGGCCTGCCGCTCCTTTTAGAAGCCGGCATAGCACTCGCCCTTCGCGGCGCCGGATACGAAAACGAGGCCGCCGCCGATGTAGTCTTTCAACCACGATCGAGCGGCGGCCTCGCAGCAGCCATTGAATATGCGTGCAGGCTCGTTGCCTAAAAGGACAAGCTAGAAACCAAAGCCAAAACCCGTTCCAGTAATCGCCGAATACATAAAGTAGACGTTGATTACGTTGAGGAACACGCCCGTGATGCAGCCGTTGCGCAGGTAGCGCTCGCACGCAAGACGTGCCATCACAGCGGAGTCCTCGTTGTTCTTTGCCTGGCGTCCCGCCGTAAAGTACGTCGCCACGCTCAGCAGCAGGTTGAGCACCGGCAGTGCCAGCAGCTCGTAGCTCTTACCCCAGCGCGTCACCTCGCCGGCTGCGTTAAACTTCGTTGCCACCTCGGGGCCAATGTTGGGGATAACACACGCTGCAACCACCAGCGGAATCACCGCAAGTACGAGCAGCGCGATGCCCATGTAGCCGGCTTTTTTGCCATATTTAAACATATGCGTCGTCCTTACACGTTAAAGCGGAAGTGCACGACGTCGCCATCGGCCATGACATAGTCCTTGCCCTCAATACGCAGCTTGCCGGCGGCCTTGGCGCCCTGCTCGCCACCGAGCTCGATGTAGTCGTCGTAGCCAATGACCTCGGCCTTAATAAAGCCACGCTCAAAGTCGGTGTGGATGACGCCGGCGGCCTGCGGGGCGGTCGCGCCCTGACGAACCGTCCAGGCCTTGACCTCCATCTCGCCGGCCGTAAAGAACGACTGCAGGCCGAGCAGCTTATAGGCCGCCTGCGCGAGCACGTCCAGACCGGGCTGCTCCAGGCCCAGGCTCTCCAGGTAGTCGGCAGCGTCCTCGGGATCGAGCTCGGAAAGCTCGGCCTCGATCTTGGCGCAGATGGGCAACGGCTTGACGCCATCGATGGGCGCCAGGTCGTCGTTGAGCATATCCTCGTCCACGTTGGCCACATACAGGATGGGCTTCATGGTGAGCAGGAACAGCCCCTTGGCGGCGGCACGCTCCTCGTCGGTCATCTCCATGGATGCGGCGCGCTTGCCCTCGTTGAGCCAGGCAAGCAGGCGCTTGGCGACCTCGAACTTGGGCATGAGCTCCTTGTCGCGCTTGGCCTCCTTCTCGAGCTTGGGCAGCTGCTTCTCGAGCGTGCCCATGTCGGCCAGGATGAGCTCGGTCATGATGGTGTCGGCATCGCCGGCGGGATCGACGAACTCGCCCGTGCGGCCCACCTCACGCATGACGTTGGGGTCCTTAAAGTAGCGCACGACCTCGCAGATGGCGTCGGTCTCGCGAATGTTGGCCAGGAACTGGTTGCCCAGGCCCTCGCCCTCGTTGGCGCCCTTCACCAGACCTGCGATGTCGACGAACTCGACCGTCGCCGGCACAATGCGGCCCGGGTTAACGATGTCGGCAAGCTTTTGCAAGCGGCTATCGGGCACGTCGACGATACCCACGTTGGGGTCGATCGTGGCAAACGGGTAGTTGGCGGCAAGGCCGGTCTTTTTGGTAAGCGCGGTGAACAGCGTCGACTTGCCCACGTTGGGCAGGCCCACGATACCGATGGAAAGGGACACGACAGCTCCTTTTGGTACAGGTACTTCAAACCGTATAAGTATAGCGCCGCCGCAGCATCCGGGCGAATCCGGACACCGCGACGGCGCAAATGAAGCAGAGATAGAGCTCGCTGACTAGTCCGCGAGCTTCTCCACCTGATCGAGCATCTTGTCAAGCTTGGCCTTTGCCTCGGCCTTGGCCTTCTGGGCCTCTTCGTGGGCCTTGGCCTTCTGAGCGGCCTTTTCCTCGGCCTCGGGGTCGACAACGACCAGATTGGACGCATCGTGCTCGACCAGCTTGAGCGCATGCTCGGGGCACACCTTGACGCAGGCTCCGCAACCTAGGCAATACGTGGACTCCAACGCAAAGCGGCCGCTTCCCACCAAATCGCAGGCAAACGTGGGGCATACATTGACGCACTCGCCGCACGACGTGCACTTGTCAAAATCGCACTCCGGCGTGCTCACCTGCATGTTCTGGGCAAGCTCGGGATGGTTCTGCAACGTTGAGAGCACCAGTTGGCGCCCGTGCGTGAGCGAACGGCGACGCTTAGTCGTCGTGGCGCCGCACATGGTGTTGAGCGTGCGCTCCAGCTGGGTAATCTGATGGCGATGGGCCTTGAGCTTTTGCGTCACCGAGGCCAGCGCCGCCGTCGCCGGATTGAGCTTGGTCACCGTCAGGCCCGTGGTGCGGGCAATTTTTTCCATGTACTCCTTGCGTTCGTACTCGCGAAGCTTATGGCACTTGAGGCTCTTGGGGTCGACCTCCAGGCCCATACCCGTGCCAGACCACTCCTCGGCCTTCGCAATTGCCTCGCCCAGAATGTCCTCACCGCCGGTGTTGCGGCATTTATCGCACACGCCCAACGGCAGGTACACACTCACGTTGGGATAGTCGGCCAGTACCGAGAACCAGGTCTCGGCCGTAATATCACCCACACAGGCAACGACGACTTCGTTTTCGCGCGGCATGCGCTTAAGGGCGCGCGTGCAGGTGACGTAAGCGGTCTCGTGACTCGTAGCAGCAGAGACGATATCGTCATAGAGGTTTTTAGGCGCCAGGCGCGGCGAGATGATTGCCTCGGTCGGACAGGCAGCGGCGCACAGGCCGCACTTGCGACAGGAGTCGAGGACCTCAATGGCGTCTTCCTCGACCTCGATAGCGTTGACCGGGCACACGTCCATGCACGCGGTGCAGCCGCTCTTTTCGTTTTTGCAGGTCAGGCACGGAATGGTGTTGCCGCGCGGACGCTCTTTATAGTCGGCAGGATTCCACTGCGGCGCCGATGGATCGAGTGCATCGGTCACACCGCCAAGCGGGTTTTTAAGAAAGTCGAAACCTTTGCTGATCTCGATAATGTCATCAAACAGATCGTGTTCTTGCGCCATGCGCGGCCCCTCCCTGAGCAGTGCAAACAAGCAAGAGATAATGATACGCTATCGGCCCACGCCTCGGGCAAATTACACGCGGCGCATCTTTGCGGCAAATAGCCCATGGCCTATCGCCACCTCGATTGCACAAGGTCAATCAAGCGCCAAATATGCCTCGCACATGAGCTGCACGAGCTTTTGTTTGGTCACCTTTGCCTGCTCGTTGGCCATATTACGCTCATTTCTAAAGACCGCATTTGCAACACCCTGCAGATCGGCATCGGAAATCTCGCCAAGGCCCAACTCCTCGAGCGTGGTCGACAGACCAATGCGCTGGCAAAACTCGAGCACCTGATCAAGCTCGGGCGCACGCTCCAGGCGCAGCTGCACCACCAGGCCAAATGCCACGGCCTCGCCATGCATCGCCTTGCACTCGGGTAGGATCGTCAGACCGTTGGCGATGGCATGCGCCAACGCCAGGCCACCGCTCTCAAAGCCGACGCCCGAGAGCAGAATATTGCACTCGATCAGGCGCTCAACCGCCGGCGATATACGGCCCTTTTTGAGATCGCGCTTGGCAGCGACGCCGCACTCCATGAGTGTGTCATAGCAGGCTCGAGCCGCAACCAAGGCCAAGTGCCCCGGCGCGCCACCGTGCTCGTTGGTGCCGTGCGCCGCGGCGCACGAACGCGCCTCGAAGTACGTTGCCAGTGCATCGCCCATGCCAGCGACCGTCATACGCAGCGGGGCCGCCGCGACCACGTTGGTATCGACCACGACCAGATCTGGATTCTTCTCGAGCATCAGGTAGTGGTCGAACGACCCATCCTCGTGATACAGCACCGAAATCGCGCTGCACGGACCGTCCATCGACGCCGCCGTGGGACATACGCACAACGGCAACTCGGCATAAAACGCAACGGCCTTGGCGATATCGAGCATCTTGCCGCCGCCAATGCCCACCACCATGTCGCAATACTCGGCCCGGGCTTCCTTGGCCATTTCGACAACGGCATCTTCCGTACACGGACCGTTGTAAATCTTAAAGAACGGCTCGCTTAGATCTTCATCCAGAAATCCATCGACGATCTGCCTGCACAGCCGATCCTCGGTGCCCTGGTCAAACAAGACATAGGCAGCGCAGCCCAACCATGACAAATACCTGCCCTGACGCGAGAGCTCACCCGGCCCCTGAACATATCGTCCGGGACCGCCATAAACCATGGGAAGCGCCATACGAGAATCCGCCCTTTCATCAACAACAATTGGTGCAAAGCAACCTGACCCCTTTGCACCATAGCAAAAAGGGGCAAAGCCGTCTGCCGGCTTTGCCCCTTCCTTAGCTTGATTTACTCATCCATGAGATAGTAGTGGCCCAGCGCGTCGGCACCCAAGATGGCGTTTGCGACCATCTCGGGCGTCACCTCAAACGGCATGTTGCACATGGTGTCATCGGGTGCGCAGGCGGCCTCGGCAACAATCATGGCCTGCTCGCGCGTAAGCTCGGCAACGCCAAGTTCCTTCATCGTGACCGGCAGGCCCAGCTCAATGCAGAAGCCCAAGACTTCCTCGAGTTTCTCAGTCGGAGCATCCTCGAGTACCAGCTGGACGATAGTGCCAAAGGCGACCTTCTCGCCGTGATACATGCCGTGGCACTCGGGCAGCATCGTCAGGCCATTGTGGATGGCATGAGCAGCAGCAAGGCCCGAGCTCTCAAAGCCAATGCCCGAAAGCAGCGTATTGGCCTCGATGATATGCTCGACGGCAGGCGTGAGCGCACCCTTCTCCAGCGCAACCTTGGCCTTAACGCCATCGGCCATAAGCGTCTCGTAGCAGAGCTTGGCAAGCGCCAGACCGGCCATGCCGCCCTTGCCGCCAGCGCAGGTGCCGCCGTCGGCATCGTGCGTTGCCTGGGCCTCGAAATAGGTTGCGAGCGCATCGCCCATGCCGGAAACCGTCAGGCGCACCGGGCTCGCCGCGATAACCGTCGTATCCATAAGGACAATATTGGGGTTTGCCTTAAGGAAGAGGTACTTGTCGAACTGGCCGTCATCGGTATAAAGCACCGAAAGTGCCGAGCACGGTGCATCAGTCGAGGCGATGGTGGGGCAAATGATAACCGGGGACTCCAGGTAGTAGGCGACGGCCTTCGCGGTGTCGAGGATCTTGCCGCCACCGACGCCGACGACGATATCGCAACCGTTGTCGCGAGCGAGCGCAACCAGGCGATCGACCTCGCCCTTGGAGCACTCGCCGTTAAAATCCTCAAACAGCAGCTCGGCCTTAGCCTCGGCAAAGCCGCCCTCGATCTTGGCACCGACGCGCTTCTTGCCCGAAGGCGTCACGATGACGAGGGCCTTAGCGCCGAGCGGCTCGACATAGGAGCCGAGCTTGGCGAGCTCGTCCGGACCCTGGATGTACTTGCTGGGGCTATTGAAAATTGCAGCCATAACTATCCCATTCTCTAAAAGAAAAGACGATATGAGAAAGCCATTGGGGTCGCCTCCCCCGCGGCGCAGCTTCTTT
>URAQ01000062.1 GCA_900545875.1 uncultured Collinsella sp. | reverse complement strand
GTTGCGCGGTGCCGCCCCGCCCTTGGTCGAACTCTATAGTGCAGGTTATAGATTAAGCGATTCTTGAGCCAAGATTAATGTTGGATGAGTTTTTGGGTGGGGCGGGGGCTGGCGAGGGCGGGGATGGCCGGTTTTGCGCGGCGATGGGGGAGGGGCGGTCGGATCTTTGAGGCGGCTAATGGTGAGGTCTAATACTTTTCCCGAGAAGTGAACGAGCAAAATCGGACCCCCGAAGCATCGACACTTTAAGGGCGCGGTTTCCTGCGATTTTGATGACAGAATCCTGCGATTTTGCCGTCGAAAAATGCGGATGCTTCAGGGGTCCAAAAACAGACGTTCACTTCGCGGAAAAGTATTAGACCTCGATGGGGAGGAGCGGCGTACCGACGGCAAAGCGGCGGCAGTAGTGGGAAAAACAAGGTGCGCTGATCATATGAAATCATAATTACGTTGCAAAAGTATGAAAATATCCTACAATTGAAACATGAAGTACTTTAGTAACATAACGGCGATAAGCGAGCTTTCCGAGAGCGAGGGCGTGTTTACCACGGCCCAGGCGGCTCGCATGGACATCTCTCGAGATGCACTGGCGCACTCATGCCGTGTGGGGCGTCTTGAACGGATATGCCACGGCGCCTACCGGATGTCTGGCACGCAGCGCCGAGACACCGACGAGCTCAATGCTCTTTGGAAGCTCACCAATCCTTCCCTTTGCGCGTGGGAGAGAAAACGTCAGTGGGACGGCATCGCCGTGAGCGGTACGACCGCGGCGAACCTACAGCAAATGGGCGATTTCTATCTGTCCCCCTACAGGATGACCGCGCCTACGCGCATCAATACAAGATACGAATCCCTTTCTTTTGCAAAGCGCGAGATTGTTGAGCAGGATATCGTTTGGCTCGACGGCCTGCCGGTGACCAAACCCGAGCGCACACTTGTTGATCTTTGCCTCGATCGCGAGGACCCCTCATTAATTATCGATGCCTATCACGACGCACTCGAGCGTGGGCTCAATACACAGCGGCTGAAAGAACTTGCAGAAGAGAACTCTAAAACCGCCAAGCGCCGTGAGCTAATGATGCCTCTGCTGATGGTGCTGAATGACTAACGCGAAACGGAGGACATGGTGAAGTACAAGACGCCTGCCGCATTGGAGATGGCTGTTAGGAATGCCGCAAGGCAGTCGCCGATGGATACTAATCGGGCGATCGCTGGTTTCTACTTTCACCGTCTTTTGTGCCGCGTTTTTAAGGGAGACGATAGCCGCTTCGTGCTCAAGGGCGGCCAAAGTGTCCTGGCGCGAACGCTCGATGCGCGTGTTACAAGAGATATTGACTTGGTCGCTCAAGAGGAAAGTCTCGAAGAAGCTATTGCCGATCTGGTGCAGGCGGCTTCGATTGACCTAAACGATTTCGTTTCATTTGTCTTTGATCGCGCGGAGCAAATTAAAGCGGAGGATGAGTATCGATGTGGTACGAAGGTGTGGTTTACTCCCTTTATGGGAACCAAAAAGCTACAACCAATCTCAATTGACTTGGTAGTTGATGAAGTGCGGGGACTTGAGCCTGAAATTCTTGCTCCGGTCGATCGTTTGGATATCGAGGGGCTCCTGGTTTGCGACTATCGGGTATGTCGAGTGGAGAGCGCCCTTGCAGATAAATTGCTCGCAATGATAGAGCTGCACGACGGTCGAGCATCTTCGCGAATCAAGGACATCGTCGACATCTTGGTGTACGCGAAAACTTGCTCCGTCGATGGGGTAACGCTCGCTGAGAGAGTTGAGAAGGAAGCGTCTGCTCGCAAGATAGCAATGCCGAAAGAGTTCGTAGCGCCTCTTTGGTGGAAGCAAAATGGCTCTGCGCAGTACGCAAAGATGGCGAGGCAGGCGGGAGTTCTTGAGCTCGCGGGGAATATTGCCGGGGCGGAAGAGGTCGTCAATCGGTTATATACGCCATGCTTTGATCATTCGATGAATGTGTGCAAATGGAATCCTCAAACCATGAGATGGGAGTAGCCCAGATAACTAAGCCGGCGGCGGGAGGTGGTCCTGCCGCCGACTTGGGGCGTTTCTGCTGTATCTGTTTTACTCGCAGGTCTGCTCGAGTGCTTCGGAGACGGCCTTTTTTGCGACTTCGAGGTTGCGCTGCGCTTGGGCGACAGCGGCCTCGGCTTGTTTCTTTGCTTTTACGACCTCGGCAAAGCGATTGATGGATTCGCTGTACTCGCGCGTGCGCGGGTCAAGTGCCGGCGGAACTTCAATTTCGAACAGATCGGAAGGACGAATAGCGCGCATCCTGGATGCTTCGGTTAATGCTTGAAGCAGCTGTGCCCCATGTCCTTCGGTAAGGTATCCAACGATTATCTCCGAAAACACTACGCGTTCCTCTTCGGTCATCGTTTGAAATGATGGGCGAATGACGGTGGTGTTATGCGAAGCAACCAGGTGTTGTTTCGCGTCATCGGCGCTGACGACGAGCAGGTTGGATGCGCCAGAGCGACCCAGCATGCGTGGCATGACGATATCGCCCGCGCGGAGCTCGTAGCGATCGAGGACGCTGGGGTCCACCTTTACGTATTTAGAGTCCGACCCATTTACACTTTCTACAGCGTCTGCGGGCAGGAGGTTGCCGTCCTGGAAATCTTGTGACGAAATACGGCGCACCTCAACTGCGTCAATGTCGTTCGATGTCGTGCTCTCGCGGGGCATGAATGGCGCGACTCGCGTAAAAGTGTCACCGAGCTTGGCGCTGTAGTTTCGGGTGATGGCGATGAGGCTGATTTTGCCTTTTGAGAGGGCTGCGCGATGAAGGAGTAACTCACGTGTGGCAAAAGTGGTCGTTTCGATTGGCGTCGATCTGGGCGTATTTGTATCAATGCGAGCCCAGTCGGGGGAGATAGCAAAGGTGATATCGGAACGATACGATACTCTAGTTACATATTGAAAGCGCGGTCCGGATTCGATTGCGCTGCGAAAAGCTACGCTGCGATTTCCCGTAGACATTATGAGAAGCACGCTCGTCATATGGCGTGTGGGTTCGGAAAACGGTAAATAAACGATACCCTCGATGAGCCCTTCGCGTATCAAAATCGTGCGTGCTTGTTCGGCTTTATCAAGTAAATCGGCGGGGAGCACCACGGCTGCTCGAGTGCGGCCCGAAAGGGCGAGCGCATACAGGCACCAAATAAAAGGACCCCAGTCGCAAAAATCCAGGTAGCCAGGTTCCAAATAATCTATGAGCGCGGCGCAGTCTTTTTCGACATCGCGCTTGTTTGCGCGGTAGTAGTTTGATGCATCGATAAACACTGGAGCGAGTTCGCCATCACTTGCATTCTGTTTACCGGGTTCAAGCTCACAAATATCGGGCACGCCGTTACCGTTTAGGGTAAAGCACTTGGCGAGATCTTCGGCATCCACGGCGCCGGGTAGACGTACGGTGAGCAGACGGCTGTTTTGTTCCAGGTTAAGCGCGCGCGAGAGAGCAGCGGCAGTGAGGCGTGGTAATGATGATGTAGTTTCACGCATGTATAGAGCCCTTTCTTCTCAGTGGGTTTATATTAGCAGAAAAATTTGATAATTTCTAATGACGAGAACAGCACACTGTGTTATCCTCGAAGCAATCCAAATCCAACTCAATACCAACTGCTTGATGCGAACGCTTTGCAGTCTTTAGGCCAATTGCATTATCAAGCAGGACGATTCCACTTATGAAACTGCAGGCTAGGTCGACAATCATCGTTCTAGCGTCAGAACATTCTAAAGCCTAGAACAGACTCCTTATAAGCACTCACCACAGAAAGGAAAGTCATTCGTGAAGAGTAAAGACGACATCTACAAAGCATTCCTTGACGAGATCGACGAGGATCTCCGCAGCATGTGTGAAATGAACGGGAAGGTGGAACGGCCGCTTCCGTGCCCGTACTGCGGTGAGAAGAACGTTGAACGACTTGCCAAGACGCTCGTTGACGTGCTGGAAAAGCGCTCGCCCGATATTCCCGGGCTGGTGCCCGAGCAGTATCGAGCCGATGTGCATGAGGCCCGCGTTCTTTTGACTGCCGCGACACTCGCTTTGCTGCCGCTGTATTTCCCCTTGCGCGATAGCCGCATCGAAAGTGTGGCGACTGTGGTGAGCATGTTCGGACACGGGCGCTCTGCGGGTTTCAAATCGGCTGGCGTTCTCTTGTTTGAGGAAGTTACGACAGGGATGAAGTACAGCACCAGGAAGCATGCCTATGTCCCGTCCCTCTTCGTGCGTCATATCGATGGCAGAAAGCCATACGACCGGCTGCGCCGCGATGGATCGCGTGGCTTTACGGCGGACGAAGACGATGCCGTCATGTTTTATAAGCGCTACCTCAAGGTGCAGCGACGCGTGTTCGATGCGAGTCCGCGTTTCAACTTTGAGCTATGCGTCAAACGCCCGTTTGAGGCACTTTCGGACGAACGACACACTTTTTATTGCATGGAGGAAAAGATGGAAATCAATTTGACCAACAAAGTGCACGGACTCGAAAATCGCTATCTCCTCAATATCAAGCATCACAAAGATTACGACCTGCTTGACAATCTGATGATCCATGCGCTGCTTGCGTACCTGGGCGACACAACGGTCTCGACTGCTGCTCGCGAGAGTTATCTGGCACAGGCCGAGCGCCTGATCGGCCACGCGACCGAGTCACCGCGCTCGGCGCAGCTCAATGAGGACGACGGTGCCGATCGCATTGCCTAACAACCACTAACGTCGCGGACAAGAAAGGAGCCATGCCATGTCAGTCATCAAGATGTTCGGCTACGAGGCCGCGCAGCAAACGGAGTATCAGACCAAGAAGTGGGCGACCAAGGAGGAGATGCGGGCGTTGTCATCCGGCGATGAGCAGCGCGATGTGATCTTGGCACAGGGCGCCACGGTGGCGTTCTACGAGGACGACAGGCATTGGGAGACAAGCGTGTCCAACAATGTTTTTGCCTTTGGAGGCACCGGCAGCGGCAAAACGGCGAGTTTCATTTTGCCCAACCTGCTCAACCACCACGAGTGCTGCTATGTGGTCACAGACACCAAGGGTGAGCTGCTGCGCCGTACGGGGAAAGGCTTTGAAGACGATGGTTACGAGGTAACGGTTCTCGATACTGTTAATCCCGAGCAGTCGGCCGGATACGACCCTCTGCGCTACGTGATGGATGTCGAGGATATCCCCACCACAGTGGCGGCAATCATGGAGGGGGTCGATCCTGACGGTCGTAGCCGTAGGTATGATCCGTTCTGGGATAACGCAAACGACCTGCTGCTTCGTGCAATTGTTGGAATCCTGTATCTTCTGGAGTGCCTTGCCGGCACCCTTGCACCAGGCGAGGACCCCAATGCTCCGCGCCGTTACCTTAAGATGAACAACGTCTTTAAGCTGGCCGCGCTCATCAAGGTCACGGGAGATGGCGAGGGGCGATTCCCGTTGGACTACCTTGTGGAGGAGGTGGAGTCCAAGGAGTTCCTCGATAAGTATGGGGCGGTGAACGCAGACCTGTACGGCGTTGAGCAGTATCGTGATTTTCGCGGGGCGGCCGATAGGACGCTTAAGAGCATTCTGATTACGCTCAATGCAACTATTTCGCGGCTTAAGACGCCCCAGCTCATGCGCGTTTTTGAGCATGACGAGATGCGTCTTGATCGTATTGACGAGGGCAAGCGCGTGATCGATCTTAAGGTGAGCGACAACGACTCGGCCAATGCATGGCTTGCGAACGTTGCCCTTAAGCAGCTGTTTAACCTTGCCCAGCGCCGTGCCGATGCCAGCCCCAGCGGACATTTGAAGCGTCGCGTGCAGTTTGTACTCGATGAGTTTCCCAATGTGGGACGCATCCCCGATTTTGAGCGCAGCGTTGCGACCGTGCGCAGTCGCGGCATTAGCTTTTTGATGTGCGCGCAATCGCTGAGCCAGCTCGATGGCGTGTACGGCAAATCCACGGCGCTTACCATCCTCGATAATTGCGATAGCTTGATCTATATGGGTGGTGGCAGCAACATCGCGACGCAGAACTACATAAGCGAACTGTGTGGCGAGTCGGTTTTGGGCACCAATTACGTGGGCGCCGAGCGCACGGCCGTAGATGTACGCGGTTACGTGATGACTCCGGGCGAGGTGGGGCTTATGCCTCGCACCGATTGCCTGGTCAAGGTGACTGGCATGCGTCCCTTCCGCGCCAAGAAGTACTTTTGCGATGACCATCCCAATGCCGCCAAGTGGCTGAGGGATTAGCCCTTGCAGCCTCGCGCATTCTGGGCTGTATTTTGGCCGCACGGCCTCTGCTTGCCATGAGCCGTGCGGCCAGCTCCCCTTATCGATCCCATCTAGAAAGGAATTAGCCATGCCCGTTATGTACCGTGAGCCCAGCATTATCAAGAAGTCCAAGGACGGCCGCGTTGCCGCCGTCGATATGGCAAGTGAGCTGCTCAACAGCCGCGTGCTGCTGCTGGAGGGCGAGGTCAACGATGTGACCTGCAACGGCCTCATTAAGTCCATGTTGGTGCTGGAGCACCAAAGCGCGACCGAGCCCATCACCCTCATCATCAATAGCCCGGGCGGCAGCGTTACGGCGGGGCTGGCACTCATCGACACCATGCAGTCGCTCGATTGCCCCGTGATCACGGTGGGCGAGGGCGTCGTGGCCTCGATGGCCGCGGTGATCCTGGCCTGCGGCGACCATCGCCAGGTGTACCGCCACACGCAGGTGCTCATCCACCAACTGATGGGCGGCACGGGTATGGCACAGCAGACCGATATCGAGATCGCGGCGCAGCACACGGCGGCCATGCGCGCCGAGCTGGACGAGTTGCTTGCCGAGCACAGCAACCTGAGCGCCCAGGAGTTCCACGAGCTTACCGAGCGCGACTGCTGGTGCAACGCCAAGCGCGCCTTGGAGTTGGGCCTGGTGGACGAGGTGATTGCGCCTAGTAAGAAGGCGCTCTAGCGGGGCACATACCTTACAAGTACGTTGAGCAGGGCGAACGAGTGCGTAGTTTTACAGCCAGAAAGAGGTTGAGCATGAGCAGGATTTGGGATGTCGATGGTATTGAGTGGGAAGACTTGCCCACCGTGAGTGACTTGCTGTGCGCTGCGGACACAAAGATCCTGGCGCGCGAGGTTGCCCTGCGATACGGGGGCAAGCCGGACGGCCGTGGCCGTGGCGATAGCGAGCGCAGCTTAAAGCGTGCCCGCCGCAAGGTCAAAAAGCTGCGGAAGATTGACCCCGAGCCCAGCGACAAGATTGTCCTGCTGCCCAAGCACGTCATCAATCGTCGCAATGCGGGCCACGGTTTTGGCTATTACGACGTGGAGCCGTGCATCTTTATGCGCGACGGCGTGCAAAGGCTGGGGGAGGACGCACTCGCCAATGTGCTTCCGTGGGAATTGATCCTGATGGATGATGAGTCCGCGAGCGAAATGCTGGGCTTTCGCGTATGGCTCGAAGGCGAGTGGGATCTATGCGAACGTTATCGCTTTTTGGCCGTGGTGTGTGTTCGCATGCTGAACAACATCCGGGCGCAAAAGGAGCTGCGCAAGTTCCTCGAGCAGGGCGATGCGGCCTGCGATATGGACGAGGACGATGTAGTTGAGGACATTCGCCGCGACGTGCTGTATCCCGAGGAAGTAATTAACGCCAAACTCGGCGGCTATTGGGACGCGAGTTTGGGACTCAACCTGCCCTGGAAGGACGAGCATCGGCAGACTTGCACGCGGATTGACAGGGCTATCGATGACCTGTTTGCCGAGGAAACGAAGCGCTGTGCTGCGGAGCTTGGGAAGAAGCTCGAGCGCGGGTATGAGGAGCGCGGGGAGTTACTGAACGGGATGTCCTTGTGAACGGTTGCCGACGGTCCGATAAAAATCTGTCCGGACGAAATGATAGAACGATAGCGTAAATAGCATCTGCACTTTAAGGAGTTAACAATGGGAATCGCCTATAAGGAACTGTTTCGTGTAAACCGTCCTATCTGTGGGCCTGGACCAGGAGGTTTCTTCATTAAAAGATTCAAGGAAGGCGGCTACAGTGAGGCTGAATTGCTCGATTTAATTTCGGGAGTGGACTTTTCTCTTGGTGAAGTGGATGAGGACATTAGCCTGAAAAAGAAATGCGAAATAGTCGAACAGGCGGTGAGTGGGGTGCATTATACGAGTTGGGCCCCCAGCGTGATCAGCATGATCATCTCACTTACGGTCGGAGGGTGTCTGTCTGCATGGGCGGGCAACAATTCAATCGCTGCCGGGGTTTTCGTGACGCCATGCCTGATTGCCTTGGGAATATATGCATGGTTTCGTTTATGCTTTGAGCGAAATCAAACGGTACTGTTGGGTGCGCTGAACCACATAAAGACACTTCAGCCGTAGTTGCATGAAATCGCCGATCGCCTGCCGTGGGCCCTCGGGACCGCCCTCGCGGCGCCCTTCCCGCTCTTTCCGGACATGGCGTCCTCCGATCTCCCGGGGCCGGCCGATCCGGCCCTCAGGGTATCGGATTCCCA